>CAMVNR010000154.1 GCA_947168905.1 uncultured Lachnospiraceae bacterium | reverse complement strand
CTGTCTTCGCCGGTTCTCTGCCGAAATCTTTCAGAAGATGGATCAGCCGGAGCAGCATCTCATTGAACGCACCGTCGGACTTCGTGTAATAAAACCAGTCCGTGACCGTGACATTGTAGATCACTTCATTGCCCGCCAGGAGCACACCGTTCCGGTCGTAGATATTGCCGCGCTGGCCGGGAATACTGACCTCCTTCCGGGTCGTGTTCATATAGTTTTCGGAGTATTCCTCGCTGTGTACAATCTGCAGCGAAAAAAGCCTTACCACCATTACGGCTGCGATCACAATCAGAATCACACCGAGACACAGGGTGCGGTTCTCAAAAAAAGCTTTCAGACCCTTTCGGATCGTCTGGAAAAAGCCCTCAGACAACTCTCACTTCTCCCTTGTTTATCTTAAGGTCCCATCTCTTGCTGACAAACAGAAGCAATCCGTAAATCGGCAGGAAGACAAGCAGCGTCAGAAGAATCTCAGGAATCAGCACATCCGTAAGATACGGAAGCAGCGAAAACCTGTTTCCGACCAGGAAACCCAGCCCAAAGAGGTACAGATGGTACAGAATCTCGTTCACAAAAAGGATCAGATACAGCACCGGAATAATCTCCGACTCCATCTTCTCAGAGAGGAAACCGTCGCCGAAGCCGATCCACATCAGAATCAGCGTGTTGAAACCGGGCGTCCCGGTACCGAGCACGTCAATCAGAAGACCGGTAAAAGCGCCGACAAAGAGTCCGTACGCTTTTCCGTACAGAAATCCGGAGGCCATCACAATCACCAGAAGAAGGTTCGGCAGCGCGATCAGGAATTCCACATTCGGCAGAATAATCATCTGCAGGAAGGCCATCACGGAAACAGAGATCAGGATTACAAGAAGGCGTTTCAGTCCGGTCATTCTTCTTCCTCCGTTTCCTGAAGGGCTTCCTTCATCGTCGTAATCACCAGCACCTCATCCAGCGAAGTGAAATCCACCGCCGTACGGACAGTGCCGCTCTTCGTCAGCTTATCCGGATTCAGGACGACATCCTCCGCATATCCGATGAGAAGTCCCGGAAGGTACTTATCCGAGATTGAAGAGGTCACAAGCGCATTGTCCGAACCGGTATCAAAGTCCGCCAGCGCATTCGACAGCAGCATTCTCCCGCTGCCGGAGCCGGAAAGATCTCCGGAAGCAATACAATTCTGGTGCCCGTGCCTGGTCATTGCGCTGACACTGGTATTATCCTCGATAATCGATGTTACAACGGCATAGTTTAAGCCGACGCTTGTAACAATCCCCACGAGCCCATCCGCATTGATGACATTCATATCGATCCGGACGCCGTCCATGGTCCCCTTATTGATCGTAAAGCGTTCGAAGCAGTTCACGCCGTCGTTTCCGATGATTTTCGCTTCCTGCATTTCATACTTCGAAAGGCGTTCTTTTGCTCTTAAAAGCGCCCTGAACTCTTCGTTTTCGATCAGAACCTCTCCGGCGTTTGCAAGTTTATTGCGAAGCTCGAGGTTTTCCTTTTCCAGCGCGTCAATTCTTTCCCTGGCTTCCTTCAGGTTCAGCCGCTTTTCATCGCTTCTGAAAAGGAAGCTGCCGACTTCATTTGCCCCCTCCTGAAAAGGTACGACAATTACGCCGAGAACCGTAGTGATCGATACGGAATCGTCGCGCGTGAAATAATGGTACAGGATGGAGAACACGCAGACAGCGGAAAGAAGCACGATCACCACTCTCGAGGTGATCCTGCTCACGACATGATTCAGGAAAAAGGTTTTGATAGCAGAAAAAAACGTCATTTTATTATTCCAAGTTCCCGGAGGCTGGTGTATTTCCGGTCTCCCAGAATCAGATGATCAAGAAGCCGGATTCCGGAAAGTTCAGCCGCTTCCGAAAGCACTCTCGTCGCGCTGATGTCTTCCGGTGAGGGCTCCGGATTGCCGCCCGGATGGTTGTGAATCACGAGAAGACCGACAGCGTTATGTTTAAATGCGCCGACCAGCATTTCGCGTACCGGGAAAACCGACCGGTCTGCACTTCCCTTCGCAAGATTCTCTCCGGCGATCAGGCCGTTCGCTGCGTTCAGGTACAGCACCCGTACAATCTCCTGGGGCTCGGCGCGAAGCTCTTCCATATATCGGCTCGCGACCCATTCCGCGGAGCTATAGTTTTCCGTCTCCGAAAAATAGGCGCCGGAGAAGCGGACAAACAGCGTGCACAGGCACTGAATCTGGATCGCCTTCACCGTTCCGATGCCGGGGATTTTCCGAAGCTCGGAAAGTGTCAGCCTGCGTATTCCGGAAATCGTGCCGGATCCGGCCGCGATTACGCTTCTCGCTACATCCACCGAACTTTTGCCGCGTGTCCCGGTACGGAGAATCACCGCCAGAAGTTCCGAATCGTCAAGACATCCCGGCCCGTTTTTCAGCACCTTTTCATAGGGTCTGAAGTCTCCGGGGATTTCTTTCATTGTAGGCATAAACCGCTCCTTTTTGGAAAAAAGAAGCCAGAACCTAAATGATTATACCACTTTTCTCAGAACTTGACAAGATTTCTGTCAAGAAGGTACTGCAGGGACTTCATAATCCCGAATTTTCCATGCGGATAGGTGAGTCCGCCCTGGAAATACACATTATAAGGCTCCCTTAACGGACCGTCCGCTGAAAGCTCGATGGATGATCCCGATACGAAGCTTCCGGAAGCCATGACGACCGGATCATCATAGCCCGGCATATCCCAGGGGGTCGGCGTGACAAATGAGTCGACC
>CAMVNR010000153.1 GCA_947168905.1 uncultured Lachnospiraceae bacterium | reverse complement strand
AGTTGCGGATCATATCGAGGAGACCGCCGAGCTTCTTTCGCGCGTCGGGCTTGCTGCATCCAATGTCTGCTGCTTCTACCCCTGGGCGAAAGAACCGGACAACATGCTCGGCAATGTTCAGATCCGTATGGCAAAGGCATTCCATTCCGATAAAATCATGCCGATTCCCGGACTCTACTCTTCCGAAGAGAGGGATCCGGCAGAGCTTGAGAACATGCTTCAGGGCATGAAGACGCTTGCGAAGAAAGCAGCGGAGGAAGGCTTAAGAATCTGCATCGAGGACTTTGACAACGAGCTGTCCCCGATCGCGACGATGGAGGGAATGAAGTATTTTACCGACCGGATTCCGAGCCTGAATGTGGCTTTCGACACCGGCAATTTCAGCTTTTCCTGCGAGAACGTGCTGAAGGCGTACGATCTGCTGTTCAACTGGATCATTCATGTGCACTTAAAGGACCGGGCGGATGCCTTCCGTCCAGGGGCGCCCAAAAAGAGGACAGACGGAAGCCTGATGTACCCCTGTGCTGTCGGAGACGGAGATCTGCCCTTAAGCATTATCATCGACGATCTGGAGGACCGGCGCTACCGCGGAATCTATACGCTGGAATTTTATGATGTGGAAGATTACTGGAAAGCGATTCAGGAATCGGTGAACTACCTGAAGCTTTTTGCCTGAGGGGAGGGGGACTGTTCTTTGGCGACCATTAAAGCGTTTCGGGCGATCCGCCCGTCGGAAGGAAGAGAACCGGTTGTGGCGGCGCTTCCCTACGATGTTTACAACCGGAAGGAAGCTTACCAGGAGGCGCGCAGGCACCCGTATTCCTTTCTGAATATCGACCGGCCGGAGACTCAGTTCCCGGAGGATCACGACATGTATGCGCCCGAGGTGTACCGCCGGGCGGACTGGATGATCCGGGAATGGACAGCGCGCGGGATCTTTGTGCAGGAGGAAAGCCCCTGCCTGTATATTTACGCACAGACGATGGACGGGCGAACCCAGACAGGCATTGTAGCCTGTTCCTCGGTGGATGACTACCTTTCCGGCGTTATTAAAAAGCACGAGAATACGCTGGCGGAAAAGGAACAGGACAGGATCCGCCATATTGACAGGTGCTCCGCGCAGACCGGGCCGATCTTTCTCGCATATCGGGACGACCGTGTGATCGACATGATTGTCGAAAGCGTGAAAAAAGGAGCGCCGCTCTGCGACTTTGTCTCGGAGGACGGCGTCGGGCATACCGTCTGGCGGATCGCGGACGAGAAGACCATCCAGGCGCTCACCTATGCCTTCTCCCAGGTGCCGAACACCTATATTGCCGACGGTCACCACAGGGCGGCTTCGGCTGTTCGGGTAGCGGGACTGCGCCGGCTTTCCTATCCGGACTATGACGGAAGCGAGGAGTTCAATTATTTCCTGTCGGTCCTGTTCCCGGCTTCCCAGCTGAGGATCCTCGACTACAACCGGGTCGTGAAGGATTTGAACGGGCTTACAGAGAACGAATTCCTTGAGAGAATATCGGAAAGCTTCCTTGTGGAGGCGGTGTCCCGGAAAGGACGGCCGTACCGTCCGGAGGAGAAGGGCGAATTCGGAATGTTCCTCGGAAAAACCTGGTACAGGCTTCTTGCAAAGCCGGAAATCCGGACAGACGATCCGGTAAAAGGCCTGGACGTCTCGATTCTTCAGGATTATCTGCTTTCTCCGGTCCTCGGAATTCAGGATCCCAAGACGGACCCGAGAATCGGTTTTGTCGGCGGTATCCGGGGCCTTTCAGAGCTTGAGAAGCGTGCGGACAGCGATATGAAGGTCGCTTTCTCCATGTTTCCGACTTCCATCGAGGAACTGTTCAAGGTGGCGGACGCGGGTAAGCTGATGCCTCCGAAGAGCACCTGGTTCGAGCCGAAGCTCAGATCCGGACTTCTGATTCATCCATTTGAACGTTGAACCCGCCCGGATAGTAATTGCGTCTTTTGGGCAAAGCTCAATCCGTAGTTACTATCTCCGCTTACTATAAGATATTATCAAAGGAGGCAGCCAATGGGACTTTTTGACAACCTGAGAAGAAATGTGGAGCAGAGCGCGAAGAGCGCGGTCAACCGCGGAATCCGCCAGGGCGTGAACAATGCCGTAAACGGAGCGGTCAATAATGCCGTGAATGCGGCGCAGAATAAAACGCGGGAGATCAGTTTCAGAACGCTTCCTGCGACACTTGCAGAAATGCAGGCGCTTCCGGAGGCCTCGCTTACCGATCCTTTTGCCGTCGCCGCGCTTACGGTCATCGCGCTGAACGAGTACACGATCAACAAAGACGTGGCTGTCCAGATGCTTGATTTTCTGAACGGCCCGAACGACGTTTCTCCGTCCGATATGCAGTTCTTAAGAGACCGCGTGATGGACGGGCACACATACGTGGCGCGTTCGTACTTTAAAGGGGCGACTCCGGACAACAACTATACGCCGACGATGCCCTACACTGTGACGGTGATGCAGAATGCCTACAGCCAGCGCGCCGAGAACTATCTTACGCTTTGGATCTATTCGGGCGGTGCGGACGCGCCGCGCGAGGTGCAGCTGAGACTGAAGCCCTCGACCGGCCAGTGGTTTGCCAATGTCTGGGGCGGCCTTTTAACCGGGATCCGTATGCCGAAGGCCGACGATCCCTGGGCATAATGCGTACCGTATTCCTTTTGGAGCATCATCTGCAAAAAGGAAGAGCATTCCGGGTCATCATGCCCGGCTGAAACAATCACAGAAAAGCCCTGAGGAAGATCCTCAGGGCTTTTTCTGCTGCCTTTTGGTGATTCGCGGACAGACAGGCGGAAGAAAAATCAGCTGTTTCTGT
>CAMVNR010000152.1 GCA_947168905.1 uncultured Lachnospiraceae bacterium | reverse complement strand
TAGTACGCACCGGCTTACAGCATTAAGCGTACCGATAATCTACGAAAGGAGCCGCGGTTATGCTGGTATATGTATTAAACTCAAACGGACAGCCCCTTATGCCGACAATGCGCTGCGGCAAGGTTCGTAGACTATTAAATACGAAGCAGGCAAAGGTTGTAAAGCGCTGTCCGTTCATCATACAATTACTGTATGAGACTACGAACATCGTACAGCCGGTCGATCTCGGGATCGATGCCGGATCTGTCCATATCGGAACATCCGCCTGTACCGAGCACCGGGAACTGTACTCGTCTGAAGTCGAGCTTCGGACTGACATCGTGAAGAACATCTCCGAACGGAGACAGTTCCGCCGTTCCAGAAGGAACCGAAAGACCCGATATAGGAAGCCGAGATTTCTGAACCGCGTACATACAAAGAACAAAGGATGGCTCGCGCCTTCAGTCGAAGCAAAGATATCCGCTCACCTGAAGACAGTGGAGAATATCGCAAAGATCCTTCCGATATCGCATATCACGATCGAGGTGGCTTCCTTTGATATGCAGCTGATCAAGGCGATACGGGAAGGAAAGTCTCTTCCCGAAGGAACGGACTACCAGAAAGGCGAACAGCTCGGATTCTGGAATGTCAGGGAGTACGTCATCTGTAGGGACGGGCATACCTGCCAGTGCTGTAAGGGAAAGTCCAAAGACAAGGTCCTTAACGTCCATCACATTGAAACGAGACAAACAGGAGGCGATGTTCCAGACAACCTGATCACTCTATGCGAATACTGTCATGCTCAGTACCATGCTGGGAAACTCGCGCTGCCAAAGAGCATCCGACGAAGTCGCAGCTTCCGGGACGCAGCGTTCATGGGCATCATGAGGTGGACGTTTTACAATAGGTTGAAGGATCTGTATCCCGGAATGGTATCCATGACATACGGATACATCACCAAAAACACGAGGATCCGTCACGGACTGGAGAAATCCCATGCTGTGGATGCGAGATGTATTTCAGGACATCCTGATGCAAAACCGTTGGGGTTTATCTACTTCCAAAAGAAGGTACGCTGTCATAACAGGCAGTTACGGAAAGCCAACACATTCAAGGGAAGCATCGTAAAGTCCAACCAGGCGGCAAAAGAAATCAAAGGTTTCAAGCTGTTTGACCGTGTAAAGTACAATGGGCGGGAATGCTTTGTATTCGGCAGGCGTACAAGCGGATACTTTGATCTGAGGCTTCTGGACGGCACGAAAGTCCATGCTTCCGCACCTTTCAAAAAGATACGACTGAAAGAGCGGTCAGGAACAATACTAACAGAGAGGAGGAGCATGGGTACTGCCGCATAGCGGCAGAGGCAATTCCTCCCCGCCTTACGCTAACGCTTAGAGGACGGGGTATCCTTGCCTATTTTGATGAAAGAAACAAGGAAACTGATCGCAAACAATAAAAAGGCATATCACGATTATTTTATCGAGGAGACCATTGAATGCGGGATTGTGCTTTCCGGGACCGAAGTGAAATCCCTCCGTCTCGGAAAAGGCAGCATCAAGGAAAGCTATGTCCGTATCCGCAGTGAAGAGGTTTTCATTCTCGGCATGCATATCAGTCCTTATGAAAAAGGCAATATTTTCAACAGGGACCCCTTAAGGGAACGAAAGCTTCTGATGCATAAAAAGGAAATCAGGAAGCTTCAGGGAAAGCTTTCCGAAAAAGGATATACGCTCGTACCGCTGCAGGTCTATTTCTCAAACGGAAAGGTCAAGGTGGAAATCGCGCTTGCCAAGGGCAAAAAACTCTATGATAAGCGGGAGGCGATCGCAAAAAGGGATGCCGAGCGCGAGGTGGAGCGTTCCTTCAGAGAACGTCAGAAATAATACCGGCAGGAATTTTTGAGACGAAAAGGAGCGAAAAACAGGAGAAATGTCAGACATCAGAACAAAAGCACAGGCACTGCAGGATAATATCAACAGGGTTCTGATCGGAAAAAAGGAGGTCGTCCGGGATGTGGCGGCGGTCTATTTTTCCGACGGACATATCCTTCTGGAGGATGTGCCGGGGGTCGGGAAAACCACTTTGGCGCTTTCTCTTGCGCGTTCTCTTGACTGCAGCTTCGGAAGAATCCAGTTTACGCCCGATACGCTGCCCTCGGATGTTACAGGAAGCTCGATCTACCGGGCGGAGCTTCAGCAGTTTGTTTACCAGCCGGGCGCGGTGATGAACCATATTATCCTTGCCGATGAAATCAACCGGACTTCGCCGAAAACCCAGGCCGGTCTTCTGGAAGCAATGGAAGAAAAACAGGTGACGGTCGACGGGAAACGCTATCCACTGCCCGAGCCCTTCCTTGTCATCGCGACGGAAAACCCGATCGAATATACCGGCACCTATCCGCTGCCGGAAGCGCAGCTGGACCGCTTTATGATGAAGCTTTCCATCGGATACCCCGAGGAAGAGGATGAAAAGCGCATGGCCTCCCGTTTTGTTGCGGGAGAGGCGGATGAAAAGCTGCAGCCGGTTCTGTCTACGGACGATGTCCTTCGGATCCGGGAAGAGGTTAAGAAGGTGACGGTTTCCGAAAAAGTGCTGTCCTATGCCGGCAGTATTATCCGCGCGACCCGTGCGGAAGAGAGCCTTCAGCTTGGCGCAAGCCCGAGAGCCTACCTGCACTTACTCGCGGTATCGCGGGCGGAGGCCTATCTGGACGGCAGAGATTATGTGCGCCCGGATGACGTGCGCGCACTTGCAGTGAAGGTGCTTTCCCACCGGATGGTTCTCTCCGCAGAGGCAAGGATCCGGAAAGAGAGCGCGCAGGAGATCGTCAGAAGGCTAATCGGCAGAATCAGGGTTCCGGTGTAAGAAATGAGAAAAATGGACAGAAAACAGCTCCGCATCCG
>CAMVNR010000151.1 GCA_947168905.1 uncultured Lachnospiraceae bacterium | reverse complement strand
AGCTTGAGCAGTCGATGCCGCCGCCGGAAAGACTGGTTCCGCCCATCATGTAAGGAATACCGATGAACTGCTCGGCGTAGGCGAAAAGCTGCTGGCGTGCGGGGGAGGCGGAGGAAAGACTGGTCCAGGGCATCGCTTCCTGGAGGTACCAGCCGGGCTCCGCGAAATCCGCGCTGATATAGCCTTCGGCATTGTTAACTGTGATTTTATACCAGCCGTCGAGCGCCTCGTCCACTGCCTGCGTCTCCGAAGAACCCAGCTGCGTCCAGGTTTCGAATTCCGTGCCCGGGCCGGAGCGCACATTCAGACGCTCGGCCGTAACGCGGACCATCAGGCGGGCGACAGAAGGCGCATAGGCTCTGGCTTCCTCACCGCTGATACAGTATTCGGAAGAGACAAAGCCGTCAATCCCTCCGGAAGAAATGTGATACCAGCCGTTGTCATAGGCTTCCAGAATCTCGCCGCCCGCGTCTTTTGCGAGCTTTCCGATAATGTCGCCCGAAGTGGAGGGGGCATTACGGACATTCAGGTAATTATTCACTTTGGAAGCAATAAACATATTGCTGTAGTGATTCAGGACGTCGAGCGCAGGATCCGGCGCGTCCGTTTCGGGAGGAAGCGTCTCCTGGGCGGGAATCGTATAGCTCCCTTCTTCATATTCGGTGAGAGAAGCGGCTTCCTCTGCCGGGTCAGTTTCGGCAGACGGCTCGGGAAATACACCTTCGCTGCGGGTACAGCCCGCAAGAAGGGAAAGGATGATAAAACAGGCAGACAGCAGCAGGAAAGTACGTCGCATCACAGAATATGTTCTCATAAAGATCGGAATCCTTGTCAATAAAAATGGTACATTTATCAATATCTGGATAAGGTTCAGGAGTGCCTATACCGTATATAGCGTGTATTATAGATCATAATGAATCAAATTGGAAGAGAGAAAATGCTTAAGATTCTGTTATTTTTTTATGAAGCAAAGTTTTTTGAAACAAATCCTCTTTTTTTTAGCATTGAAGATCACTCGGGTCTGTGATAAAATAAACAGAAATAATGAATGCACAGATCATATTAAGTGAGGGTAAAGAAATTGGCAGAGAAAAAGAAAACGCAGAAACTGGCACTGGATGCGGTGCCGTTCGGAACAGAAGAAGAAAATGAACAATGGATGAAAATGCGCAGAATTCCGCTTCCGGAGGGCGTGTCCAGCCGCCAGATGTATATGGACACTTTCCGGATCGCCTGGCCGTCGCTGGTGGAACTGACCCTGGCACAGCTGGCATCCATGGTCGATATGATGATGGTCGGAAAGCTGCATTACTCGGCAGTGGCGGCGGTCGGACTTACGACTCAGCCGATCTTCCTGCTGATGACTGTGATTATGGCCCTGAACGTCGGCGTTACGGCGCTGGTTGCACAGAATAAGGGCGCGGGAAAGAAGGACAGAGCGGAGCTTGCTCTTCGTCAGGCACTCATGCTGAACCTGGTCATCGCAGTCCTAATGACGGTGATCGGTATACTGCTCGCGGAGCCGATGGTAAAATTCATGGGCGCCCAGGAGGATACGCTTGCCGACGCGGCGGCGTACCTTCGGATCCGCATGTACGGATTTATTGCATTCGGTCTCACATCGACCATTACGGCAGCCCTCCGGGGGGCCGGAGACTCGCGCACGGCAATGATCTACAATGTCATCGCGAACGCTTCGAATGTACTTTTCAATTATCTGTTGATCTTCGGTAACTGGGGCTTCCCGAGACTCGAGGTCGCAGGTGCGGCCTGGGCGACCATTATCGGCCAGTTCATCGCTTTTGTGATTGCGATGGTCTTTGTCATGACCAAGAGCGAACGGAAATACCTGCATCTGGATCTGAAGAAGGGCTTCAAACCGGACAAGGATACGATTGTCAATATGGTAAAGATCGGCATTCCCTCGATGATCGAGCAGCTGATCATGCGTGTGGGTATGGTAATCTTCGAGAAGACCGTGGCGTCGATCGGAACGCTGGAATACGCCACCCACAATAGCTGTATCAATATTCAGGCGCTGTCCTTCATGGTCGGTCAGGCCTTCGCAGTATCCGGGACATCGCTCGTCGGACAGTCGCTTGGGAAGAGCAGAAAGGATATGGCGCTTGCCTACGGTAAAAGAACCGTGATTTTCGGACTGATCTGCGCGGTTGTACTCATGCTGCTGTTCTTCTTCTTCGGCGGAACCATCGTTTCGTGGTACAATGAGGAAACAGAGGTTGTGCGGCTTGGCAGTGTCATCATGAGCTTCGTGGCTTTTGTACAGCCCTTCCAGACGATGCAGTTCATTCAGGCCGGCGCGCTGCGCGGCGCAGGAGATACCCGCTCGACCGCCGTTGTAACGCTGATCACGGTCGTATTCGTCCGTGCGCTTCTCGGGCTGCTTTTCGTCAACGTCTTCCACTGGGGCCTCATCGGCGCCTGGGTTGCGCTGGTCCTGGATCAGCTTCTTCGTACGGTCCTGATTTTCATCCGCTACAGTTCGAGAAAGTGGATGAACTACGCCAGGGCAGCAAGATAAACAGAACGACAGAACGGAATGAGGAAAAAGATATGGATCATGCAATTAAACTTCCGAAAGAAATTATGCCGTGCAGAGTCTGCCATGAGGACCTTGCCTATCTCGAACATGAGAACGGGTGGTGCGTCTATGTTTACTGCCCGAACTGCGGCTCCCAGTCCGCCTTCTGTTCCTATGAAAGCGAAGAGGAAAAAGAGGATGCGGAAAACAGGGCAATTGATCTCTGGAATATGGGCAAGGTGATTGCAGAGCGCCGCGGAGAATAAGGCTTTATGGATGAACCTCTTGCAAGAAGGTGACAAACTATTAAAAGTCAATAGGTAAATGGAACATTTTTATGATTCCTG
>CAMVNR010000150.1 GCA_947168905.1 uncultured Lachnospiraceae bacterium | reverse complement strand
GCTTCAGCCTGTTTCCGTCAGGGAAACGGAAGGCGGTATTTTGTATGATTTCGGCGTCGAATCGTTCGGTCCCGTGACCGTGAGCCGGAGAAGTGAAAACGGAAAGATCAGCATTTATTACGGCGAGTCGCGGGAGGAAGCGCTTGACACGGAATACGCCTACTTAAGGGAGCATCTTCCGACCGGCGATCAGGATGTCAGGCTTTTGCCGAGGGCATTCCGTTTTATTTTCCTGAAAGCGGAGAGTCTGCATGCGGTTTTTACGCCGTCTGTTTCGGCGGAGCTTGAGTATCTCGAGCTTCCGGATATAGCTTCCTTCGAATCCGATGATCCCGCGCTTCCTGCAATCTGGGAAATCTGTTCGCGCGCCTTCCACCTCAATTCCCGCGAATTCTATCTGGACGGCATCAAGCGTGACCGCTGGGTATGGGCAGGGGACGCGTACCAGTCCTATATGGTCAACCGGTATCTCTACAATGATCCTGCGATCACCAAGAGGACCCTCCGTGCGATTCTCGACCGGCCGCCCTACAGGACGCATATCAACAGGATCAATGATTATTCGGCGTATACGTTTCCGGGTGTCTGGGAATACTATTTTGCGACAGGCGACCGGGATTTTGTCGCGGAAATCTGGGACTCTTTGAATGACCTGTACCGCTTCATAACAGAGCGCCTGGACCCGGAAACGGGATATGTTGTGGCGCGTACCGGTGACTGGATTTTCATTGACTGGCATGAATTCGATCTCGAAGGACCTTTATGTGCCGAGCAGATTCTGCTGCATGAGGTCTATTGCGCGATGGACAGGCTGGCAGAGCTCATGGGAGAGCCGGATCCTGTCTATACCGGGAAAGCGGAAGCGCTGAAGACGCGCATCATGAAGGACTTCTGGGACGAAGAGAAAGGCGCCTTCATCGACAGCTTCACATCCGGCAGGCGTCATGTGACGCGGCATGCGAATATTTTTGCGATCCTCTATGATTTTGTCGATGAGAAGACGCAGAAGAGCCTGGCAGAAAACCTGCTGATGAAGGGCGAAGCAAGAGCGATCACGACGCCCTTCTTCAAGCTTTTCGAACTGATGGCGCTCGGAAAATGCGGGTATTCGGAGGTTCTGCAGGACTACATCGACAGTTACTGGGGCGGAATGGTCGAAAACGGCGCGACAAGCGCATGGGAAGAGTATATTCCCGAAAGACATGGCGCCGAGCATTATGAAATGTACGGAGACAAATACGGCTGTTCCCTCTGTCATGCCTGGGGCGCGGGGCCGATTCTCCTGCTGGGGCGTTATATTGCAGGTGTGCGGCCGACATCCGTTTCCTGTAAAACCTGGGAAGTCGTTCCTTCTCCCGGGCGTTACAGGGAGTTTAAGGCCGTCGTTCCGATCGGAAAGGGCAGCGTGACCGTGGAATATCGCAGCGGAAAGATGAGCGCGCATTCCGATGTGCCGGGCGGTGTGCTCAGATGGAACGGAGAGTGCAGGGATATAACCGAAGATTAAAAATAGAAGAAAGGACAAAAACAGGATGGCTTATTCCAGTATCTTACCCGGACAGCCGTTATATGACACGAACGGCAAACGCGTGCAGGCGCACGGCGGAAGCATTTTTTATGACGAGCAGGAAAAGGTCTGCTATTTCTACGGAGAGAACAAGGAATTCACGAAGCCCGGCTCCGGCATCTGGACCTGGGGCGTCAGGGCTTACCGCTCGACAGACCTCTATAACTGGGAGGACTGCGGGCTGATTATCGAGCCGGTGCCGGATGACGAGAATTCCTCACTGAATCCGAGAACGGCAAAGATGGACCGGCCGCACATCATCTACAACCGGACCACCAAAAAATATGTCTGCTGGATGAAGATTATGCAGAACGACGGGCAGCAGACGGAGACGGTCGCGACTGCGGACCGGTTCCTCGGGCCCTATACGGTCGTGAAGGAGAGGCTGAAACCGCTCGGCATGAGCGCGGGCGATTTCGATCTGGCGGTTGCGCCGGACGGGAAGGCTTACTATTATTTCGAGCGGGTTCATTCGGAGACGATCTGCGCGGACCTGACGGATGATTACACGGATGTCACGGGTTATTACAGCACGCATTTCCCGCATCCCTATCCGCCCTATGTCCGTGAAGCAACGGCGCATTTTGTGCGGAAATACAAGCATTACCTCCTGACCTCCGGGACGACGGGCTACAGCCCGAATCCTTCGGAGGCCGCAGTTGCAGACAGCTGGCACGGACCCTACACGGTGCTCGGAAATCCGCATCCTTCCGACACCTCCCGGACTTCCTTCCATTCGCAGATTTCCTCTGTTTTCAAGGTCCCGTGGAAGAAGGACCTTTACATCGCGCTCGGGGACCGCTGGCTTCCGAATGATATGTACATCCCCTACGAATTCCAGGAGGAATTCTACTCCGCATTGTTCTCCGGAAAAGTCCCCATGGAAGAAATCGGAGCCTTTGTCTACAGTCTTTTCGACAAATACCACATCGACCCGAAGGACTTCCATCGGGACGACGACGCCGACACCTCGATCGCATCCTACGTCTGGCTGCCGCTCCGTTTTGTCGAACCCTGCGATGACTGCCCGAACGGCATGGTCCTGATCGACTGGCTGGACGAGTGGCGCATCGAAGACTACGAATGATCTGCCGCCAAAAGCCCCGCCTGCTCCCGGATCTTCCGCCGCCCCCTAAGAGGAGCCCCGCCCCTTTTACGGCTTCATAGGACTGTCCTTCTCACTAATGCTCCCGCGGCACGTACGTCTAAAGGATTTCCGCGCGCCTGCTGCCGTGAACTCGCGCTGAGCGCGGAAGAAACATGATCACGGCCTTTTAGATTCTCCCGGCGTAACGGTATGAACTGTCTGGTGTTTCAAAAGCGATTTGCGGGAGCGGCACAAATGGAAGCACGGCTTTTTGCGGCCCCGGGCTGTGCAGAATTGTTCGAGCGAGTTATAGAAAAACACGGCAAAAGCCGTGTTTTTTCATCGCT
>CAMVNR010000149.1 GCA_947168905.1 uncultured Lachnospiraceae bacterium | reverse complement strand
TCATTCTCAGTCTTAGCGGGATTCATCCCCTCCCTACGCTTCGCTAAGAGGAAGGGGTTTTCTCCCGAGCTTGTTGATAAAGGCTGCCCGCCGTTTTACACATTTTTCAGCATCAGATTCAGTATTTCCGCATCGGTCTCGCGCATGCCGTCTCTGGCAAGCGACGAGACCGCTTTTATGGTGTTCTCGACGCCCTTTACGACAATTCCGTCGCCGCCGACAAATTCGGAATCGTGCAGGTTCATCTGCATGCCGAGAAGCCCGGCCTCGACTGCGGAGGCGATCTTCGCGGCGCAGCTGGATTTCGCGCCGTCGCAGATCATTCCCGAATTAATCGCGAGCGTATTGACAATGGTATGAGAGATTTCGGATTCCCTTCCGCCGTACAGATAAGCGATGCCAGCACCTGCGCCTGCGCCGGCGCTTGTCGCGCCGCAGTAAGCAGAAAGCGCGCCGATGCCGGTCTTTAAATGAATCGTTACGAGGTTGGAGACAAGAAGCGCCCTTAATAGCATTTCCTCCGAGGCGCCGGTTTCCCGTGCGTAGAGGATCACCGGGATCGATGCGGTGAGGCCTTGGTTGCCGGAGCCGGAATTGATGACGACCGGCATTTTGCAGCCGTTCATCCGGGCGTCGGAGCCTGCGGCCGCATAGGCCTTCGCGCGGTTCTGGATACTTGAGCCGTAGGAGCGGAGCAGGATTTTTCCGATCTGCGCACCGTAATTCCCGCGCATTCCTTCCTCTGAAATGGCCGTATTAAAGCGAATTTGCCGCTTTAAAGGCGCTTCGACAAGAGAGAGGTCTACTTCATCGGCGAAGAGGATAATGTCCCGGATATTCAATGATTTCCGGTTTTCCGGGACCGGTACGGCTTCGTCCTTCCATTCTTTCTTCAGGAGAAACTCCCCGTTTACCGATATCTCCACAACATTGGTATGATGCCCTGCGATGTGCACGCGCGCGCCGAGAGCCTCGGCGATGATGTCGAAGGGACAGAGGCAGTCGTTTTTTTCAACAAGGATATCCGCCTTATCGAGGTAGCTTCCGAGCGCCTGAAGATCCGCTTCCGTGCATTCGGACAGAACCTCGAGCTCCTTTTCTGGCTTTCCGAACACGAGCCCGGCAGAAACGGCGGCCTGAAGCCCCTTCCTCCCGCCGGTATTCGGTACTATGACGCTTTTCACGTTTTTAATGATATTTCCGCTGACAAGAAGCGAGACCTTCTCAGGCAGGAAGCCGAGAGCCTTCCTGAGAAGCGCGCCGGCATAGGCAATCGCGATCGGCTCCGTACAGCCCATGGCGGGCTGCAGCTCTTCATTCAGAATATCGATATAGTTCTGCCGCAGTTTCTCATTCACAGATCTTTGAAGTCCTTTCATTTTTAGCATTTACAGACCGGTGCCGGCGGCGATCAGAAGCTGTCCGGCGTAATAAAGAGCGATGAGCGCGCAGCATTTCTTAAAGCTCCACGCAGGATTCCACATGTTCTCGACAAGAACGGTGTCGCTGGCGGCGAAGAAGATTCCGCCGATCATAAAAAGGAGCGCTCCCGCGCTGTCGGGCCGCAGAAAAAAGCAGAAGACGCCGAAAACCGCGAGAGAAGTCACCGCACACATGTAAACGGCGCAGAGAACGGAAAAGCTTCTTCCGGCGCGGATCCTTCGGAGAAGAAGCGTAACCAGTACCGAAGATACCGCAGCCGAAGCAAGCAGCGCGGGGAGAAACAGTCCGCCCGCCCGAAGCTTTGATGAAAGCGCGACGAGGTAGAAAAGATGCCCGATGAAGAAGGATCCCCCGCCGATGAAAAAAAGCCCGCCGTGCTTCGGAAAGACGTTTCTTAAGCTGAGAAGGACATCTCCCGCGGCGCCGAAGACCAGTCCCGTGAGAATCATCAGGGCAAAAGCAGTCCTCCCGGAGACCTCATAGGAGAGCACGCCCATCAGGACAAAGACCAGACTTGACAGGGTCTTAAACAGGAGCACTGTCCGGTAATTTTTTTTCGATTCCCAGTACAGCAGAAGAACCGGGAACAGAATTCCCGGAAGAATCAGAAGACAGCGGATCAAGAGAAAAGCCCTCCTCTTATCATGGATGAAGCTGTGAACACGTACATTTTCCTGATTAATGTTTTAGCATAGAATTGTATAATTGAAAAGAGGTTTTAAGACAAAAATTCCCCCGAAGCCCGGGCGGTTTCAAACCGCTGGGTTTCGGGGGAAGATGCGCTTCATAAAAAAGAGATGCCTTAAAGGTCAAATTCCGCGGTGACAGGATAGTGGTCGGACGGGTATTCGCCGTCCGGCGTGTCCGTGAGTACGTCAAATACACGAACCTCCGGAATGTTTCTCACAAAAATATAGTCGATGATTTCGCGGCGGATTGTTCCGTCCAAAGGCCGGTCGAAGTTGTGGAAGGTATGCCAGGAGGTCGTGTCCGGCGCGGCTTTTCTCGCGTCCGTAAAACCGGCCTCCGTGACGGCCATATAAGGCTCGGAATAGGGGAAAACATTGAGGTCCCCCGTGAGGATCGTCGGAATATCCCGGTACTTTTTCGCCTGGGATGCTACGAGCCGCGCGCCGTTTAGCTGCGCATTTTCCCCGACATGATCGAGGTGCGTATTGAAGTGCGCGAGCTTTTTGCCGCTTTCCTTATCCTGAAGAAGTGCATAGGAACAGATTCTTCTGCAGGCGGCATCCCAGCCGAAGGATACCATCCCGGGCGTCTCGGAAAGCCAGAAATGTCCTTCTTCGAGAAGCGTGAAGCGGTCTTTTAAGTAGAAGACCGGGGAGAATTCGCCGAGCCGCTTTCCGTTGTCCCGTCCGATTCCGACATAGGCGTATTCGGGAAGGGCCATAGCGAGGTAGCGCATCCACTGGTCGTGCGCTTCCTGCAGGCCGAAGGTATCGGGCATATAGCTTCGGATCAGGCTTAAGACCAGTTCCTTGCGGTTGGTCCAGTAGCGTTTCTTTGGTTCTCCGGCACAGAGAACATTGAAGGACATGGTTTTCATTTTTTAACGTTCCTCGCGGAAATAC
>CAMVNR010000148.1 GCA_947168905.1 uncultured Lachnospiraceae bacterium | reverse complement strand
TCGCAGGCGAGTTCTTCGATTCGCAGGCGAGTTCTGCCATACCCAGGCGGTTGTAGATAAAAACGCCCCCTGCCAGGAGCATTGCCTGAACAAGGGGCGTGGTAAATGCACGCGGTTCCACCCTATTTTGCGAAAGCTATTGCTTCGCCTCATTTCCTGCACTTACGCGGCAGTCTGTACGGGCTGTATTAAAGCCGCTCCGAGGTGGTTTTCGCAATGAAAGACCGTTTCATCCGGGCACTTCCACCATCTGCCCTTCGCTTTCATGAAACCCTGGTCCGCTACTGTCCTCATCAACGCTGTAGGTATTAGTATAAACGTTTTTCAGGATTTGTCAAGCAGGAAAAGTCTGCGAAAAGCCGCGAAATTACTTGCTTTCCATCCATCTTGCCTTTTCGAGAAGGCTGATAATCGGCAGGTGCTGCGGGCAGACGGACTCGCACTGGCCGCATCCGATACAGTCGGAGGCCTTGCCGCGGCCCTGCGTCACAATCGTGTACTCGCGAAGCGTTCTGAATTCCGGGCTTCCCTTCTTGCGGTTCTCCACGGCGAAGATCTCCGGGATCGGAATTCCCATCGGACAGCCTTTCGTGCAGTAGCGGCAGGCGGTGCAGGGGATCGACTGATCGCGGTTGATCGCTTCCTGCGCCTCATGGATCAGGGAAAGCTCTTCTTCGGAAAGCGTTTTAAAATCCTTCATATAGCTCAGATTGTCTTCCATCTGTCCGAGGGTGCTCATTCCGCTTAATACCACGAGAATGTTGTCAAGACTTGCCGCGAAGCGGACCGCATAGCTCGAATATGACAGGCCGTTTTTCTGCCGGTCAAAAATCTCCTTCACAGTGTCAATCGGATCCGCCAGGATCCCGCCCTTGACAGGCTCCATGACGGTCACCGGAATCCCGTGAGCCTTGCAGATTTCCCAGTTTTTCCTCGCATTTACGCCGGGGTTCTCCCAGTCCGCGTAGTTCAGCTGCAGCTGTACAAACTCCACGTCCGGATGCTTCTCCAGAAGTTCCTCCAGAAGCTCGGGATCCGCATGGAAGGAGAAGCCGTAATGCTTAATCAGCCCCTGTCCTTTAAGTTCCTTCACATAGTCCCAGAGATGATACTTGTCATAAAGCTCCACATTGCTTCTCTGCAGCGCGTGCAGCAGGTAGAAGTCAAAATAGCCTGCGCCGGTCCTTTCAAGGCTGATCCTGAATTCCGACTTCGCGCTCTCTTCGTCCTTTGCGAACATCGCCGCGTTCAGTTTGGTCGCGAGCGTGTAGCTGTCCCGCGGGTAGCGCTCGACAAGCGCCTTCCTTGTCGCTTCCTCGGAGCCCTCATAGACGAAAGCCGTATCAAAATAGGTTCCGCCGGCCTCGATAAAACGATCCACCATATCGGATACCTGCGGTACATCGATCGTTCCGTCTGAAAGTCTGGGCAGCCGCATCAGGCCGAATCCGAGTTTAAAAATGTTCTGGTCCAGAAGTTCTGACATATTCTTGTTCCCTCCCTCTCATGTCACAAAAAACAGTCTTCCTTAACCGGCAATTCCATGTATTTTTAGTATAATGCGTTGCGGAAGGAAATGCAAGAAAAGATTTTTCGATCTCCCGGATTTCATCCTCACACATCTCCCACAGTCGACAAATGTCAGGCATGCGAAACCGGCCGGTTTTTGAAACCGGCCGGTCAATGATGTCATGATGTCAGGAGAAGCGGTGCAGCTTCACCTTCAGAAGCAGCGGAATATTGCCGAAATGCACATGCTCCTCGTCGCCGTTTAAGAGACGGTGCAGCACCCACTCGCCGCCGATGAATTCGCCTTCCTCGATCGACAGGAACTCGATGTATGGATTCTCGGGATCCAGAGATTCAAATTCCGGCATGCAGCCGTAGCCGAGAAGGTAGAATTCGTCCTCCTCGGTCCTGGCCGCCAGAAGCGCGCCGGCGCCGGTAATGCTCTTCTCGCCGAATCCGAAAGCCGCACTGATCGAGACCTTTCCGAAATTCATGGTCCGCCCGTCTTCCTTCTCCTCAATGAGAGCGTTCAGATTGTCCGTCCCGTACTGTTCGGTCAGAACCGGCATCAGACCGGAAAGAAGCTCATTGGCACGTGCATAAACGTCGAAAAGAAGCGGATTCTTCAGGGCGGGATCACTCGTGTCCATACCGACTAAAGCGCCGAGAGAGGTGTCGGCAAGATTGCCGATATCCTCGATGCCGAACGGCGCGAAGCAAAGCGCATGATGATGGCCGATGGCATACATCAGACGGGAAGTTGCCCTGAACTGCAGCGCGATCTCCGGGATAAATAAGGGATTGCCCTGCTTCGTATACTTCTCGCAGGTATCGATGAACTGCGGGATATAGATATCCGGCGCCAGCCAGTCCAGAGAAGGCGCAACGGTCTGATAGACCTCCATCACACGGTATACAGGGCCGCCTGATGGATAGTCGCCGGGCTTTCCGCCCTGGACAAGCCAGCAGTTCGCGTACATAGGAATCGGATACTCCGCCTTGCCGGCCGCAGCGACGGCTTCAATATGCTTTGCCGTATAGTAAGCCATCAGCATCTCGTCCGCCGTATCGCCGAAGACCTCCTGCCAGGTGCCTTCCTGACAGTTCTCAAGCGCAGCCCTCACATCCTCGACAAGGCCGTCTTTTCTCGCGAGAAGTCCTTCAATAAGCTCCTGCGGAACCTTCTTCTGGAACGCCTCGTCCGCGAGATCACTGTGGTCGCGCGCCGCCCCAAGAAGACCTGTCTCGTTTTCGACCTGGATCAGCACAACCGTATGGTCGGTATCCACTTCGCGAAGGTGTGCGCAGAGCTTCGCAAATGCCCTGGCGTCCATTCTGGTCGTCTCATCGCAGAAAGCGGAGAGCGTCGTATAGCGCATCTTGAATAACTTGAAGGGCACTTCATTGTAGGATTTTCCCTTGACGACTTCCGCACGCGGGAATCGCTCAAGATCCGTCTTGACCCAGTCCGGGGCGTATGAGCAGGCTGCGTTTTTCCAGCTGCCGAACCAGAGAATGCCGAATTTCATGCCGTGCTCTTTTGCCTGCCGAATGAGGCCGTCCACGAGTTCAAAATGGAACTCGCCTTCCGCAGGCTCAATCTGCTGCCAGGTTACGGGAAAGAGAAGACTGTTCAAATGAAGAGACTGCATCTTGTCCCAGATCGGCTCCATGTATTCCAGTGTCGAAGAGCTGGAGTTATGCAGCTCGCCGGACAGAAGGTAAAAGGGCTTGTCATCGACAAAAAGTATTTTTGTGCCGTTTTTTGTTTCTACTCTCGGTAAACTCATTCGTATAACCTCCGTCAGTTATAATACTCAGTGTTTCGTCCGGGAATTTCCCCCATACGTTTTATCTATATGATAGCAGAGTTCTCGGGAAAAGACAAGAAAAACCGGGGAAAGCGGCCGCTTTTCCTGTCCCTTGTGAGAACAAATACAAACTGAGCGTCTGTATATTCAGGCATCTGCACGAATCTTATGCTTGCTTTTCAATGGATTGAACTTTATAATAGAAAAAAGGCACAAAAGAAGCGTCTTTTAACAGGCTTCCCGCCTCTTTGAAAAAAGGTGACAAACTATTAAAAGTCAATAGGTAAATGGAACATTTTTATGATTCCT
>CAMVNR010000147.1 GCA_947168905.1 uncultured Lachnospiraceae bacterium | reverse complement strand
TTTAAGTTGTCAAAGGGAACTATATGTATGTATTGTGAATAATTTAGGGATGCGCTAATTTAAATTTGCGGAGGTGACCTCATTGTACAGTATTCTTTATGAAATGATATTTAGAAGAAAGTCATTTCATATTTTCAGAAATGTTGGAAATGAATCAATCAGCAAAGACGAACCAGCACATAGTTTCATATTCTTCACGCAGAATCGAGTAATGAAAACAATCATGCCAGGTTCCATCCAGAAACATCGATTTCCGTTCGCGTCTAAGTATGGACCTCTTGCTTTTTTGGTGATTTGAATCTATACTGTTTATAGATAAAAAATGAGACAGAATGCTATAATGAGATTGCCGAAACGATACAATTTCGGTGGTGGATCCTATCGGAAACTCACAGCCGTGAATAATTCAGGATAAATGACTTAAATAGCGAGGGAGCAGAATGTCGGAAATACTGAAAATCGCTGTCTGCGACGATCTTACGGAGGATCGAAGCTATATTGAAAAGATGGTCAGAGCTTGGGCAAACGACACGGATGAACCCGTGGAAATCAGCAGCTTTCCCTCCGCCGAGGCATTCCTTTTTGCTTATGAGGAAAAGAAGGACTACACCATTCTTCTTTTAGACATTGAGATGGGCGGGATGGACGGCGTCGCGCTCGCAAAGGAAATCCGCGCCGTGGATCCTGCGGTGCAGATCGTGTTCGTCACGGGCTATTCGGACTATATCGCGGAAGGCTACGAAGTCGAGGCGCTGCACTACTTGCTGAAGCCAGTAAGGGAAGAGAAGCTTCAGGAGGTCCTTTCGCGTGCGCTTCAGAAATACCGTGAGAATGAGCGCATGATCGCGCTGGAGCTTTCGGGTAGTATGGAGCTTTTGCCGCTCCGGGAAATCCGGTATCTGGAGGTTTTCAGGAATTATACGACGGTACACGCCGGGCACGATTACACCGTGAAGAAAACGCTTGCCGAGTTTGAGAAGGAGCTCGCGGATAGGCGCTTTTACCGGGTCTCACGCTCGCTTCTCGTGAATCTTCTGCAGGTAAGGAGCGTTTCCCGGGAGAAAATTATCCTGAAAAGTGGTGAAGCCATTCCGCTTCCGCGCGGCAAATACGAAGAGCTGAATCGCGCGATTATCCGCGTGCTGTAAAAGGAAGAGGATCAATATGTCCATTCTGACGAGACATTCTGAGAAAAAGCTTGCTGCCTATCAGCGGGAGCTTCTCGATACACACTACCGCGAGGTTGACAATATGTACCGCAAGATGCGCGGCTGGCGTCATGACTACCGGAGCCATATCCAGACGATGAAGGCCTTTGCGGCGGAGGGAGATCTCGAGGCCATCGCGCGCTACCTTGACAGGCTGGATGAGGACCTTCAGACGGTTGATACGGTCATCAAGACGGGAAACGCGATGACCGACGCGATTTTAAACAGCAAAATTTCACTTGCGAAATCACGCGGGATTACGGTTCAGGCGGACGCGCATATTCCGGTGAAACTGCGGATTTCCGAGATTGACCTCTGCGTGATCCTCGGGAATCTTTTTGACAATGCGATCGAAGCTTCGATGGCGCTTCCGGAAGATCAGCGCCTGATCCGCGTCTATATGGACATGAAGGGCACGCAGCTTTATATTCATTTCACGAATTTCACGGCTTCAAAGAAGCTGGCAAAGCTTAACGGACGCTTTGCATCGACTAAAGGCGCGGGGCATGGCTTCGGGCTCCTTCGGATCGACAGCATCATCGAAGAATGCGGCGGCTATCTTTCCCGGAATTCCGAGGACGGCGCCTTCACGACGGAGATTCTCCTGCCGCAGTGACGTCATTCTCCCAAATAGATAAAGGACCCGCATCTCCGGTGTATTATAGAAGTACGCGCGGTACACGGGTTCTTTTTTGGACGGAGAAGACAATTCGTCCCTGAAAACAGGCGGTTCATCCCCGAAAGCTGCCGTGCCATTGGAAAAGGTGCTATACTCCCTCGCTGTAAGGAGGTGATTTCTCTTGAATTCCCAAAAACCGAAATACAATACCTTAGAGAACAGTCTCTGGATGATCCGCATCGCGAAAGAGGCAAAGGAGCTGCAGGTGCCGCTCACGGCGGCGGGACTTGCGGTGACGGCGGTCCTTCAGAGCACGATCGGGCTTCTTCTCCCGCCGGCGGTGCTCCGGGTGATCGAAAGGAAGGGCAGCTCCTGGGAACTTTTGCTGACGGTGCTTCTGTTTACCGCGGGCCTCATGCTTGCAGCAGCCGCGCACCGGTATCTCGACACGATTCAGCTGTATCCGCGCGTCACGGTACGGACGACGATCCTCGGAAAGATCAATCAAAAGTGCGCGACGACCTCGTACAGCAATCTTTTCGACGCGCATTTTGAAAAGCTTCGGGAGAACGCCCAGACTGCTACGATGTCCAACAACCAGGCGACCGAGGAAAGCTGGAATACGATGACGCTTCTTCTGCAGGGCGTGTTTGGCTTCATTGTCTACCTGTTTCTGATGGCGGCGCTTCCCTGGTGGGTGCTCCTGACCGTATTCACGTTCTCTGTCGTGCTGCTGTTCCCGGGGCAGAAGCTCTCCATGTACCGCTACCGGCACCAGGAGGAGCTGGCCGCGCATGAAAAGCGGATTTATTATCTCTGCGAGGACACGGTGAAGCGCGAGTTCCTGAAGGATATCCGGATCTTCGGGCTGAGGCCGTGGGTGCTCGAGCTTACCGACCGGGCAATCGATGCTTATTACGCGTTCTACCGGAAGGCAAGCGCCCGGGAGCTTGCGGCAGGCCTTCTCGCGGTCCTTGTGACCTTCCTTCGGAACGGAATCGCCTATGCGGTTCTGATCGGAATGGTGCTTCGGCGCGAGATTGATCTTCCCGGGTTTCTTCTGTACTTTACAGCGATCGAGGGCTTTTCGTCCTTTGTCAGCACCATTGTCGAGAATCTCGTAAAACTGCACAGAGAGAGTCTGGACCTATCGCTGGTCCGGGAGTTTCTGGAGTTTCCGGAGCCCTTCCGCTTTTCCGACGGAAAATCCGTGCCAAAGGCAGAGGCGTACACACTCGAACTCCGGCACGTTTCTTTTCGCTATCCCGGCGCGGAAAATGATACCCTTCATGATATCAATGTCACCCTGCATCCCGGCGAGAAGCTGGCGGTTGTAGGCTTGAACGGCGCCGGCAAGACGACGCTTGTGAAGCTTCTCTCAGGCTTCTATGATCCGACGGAGGGAGAGGTCCTGTTAAATGGAAAGGACATCCGGGAATTCAACCGAGAGGACTATTACCGGCTCTTTGCTGCGGTGTTTCAGACTTTCAATCTGATGGCCGTGACCGTGAAGCAGACAATCGCCCAGACGACGGAAGGGATCGACGAGCAGCGTGTTCAAAAGTGCATTGATGATGCGGGACTCACAGAGAAAATCCGTTCGCTTCCGAAAGGCTCAGACACCCTGATGAACCGCGCGGTGTACGAGGAGGCGGCAGAATTTTCCGGCGGTGAAATGCAGCGTCTCATGCTTGCCCGCGCGCTTTACAAGGACGCGCCTTTTGTCTTCCTGGATGAGCCGACGGCGGCGCTGGACCCGCTTGCGGAGGAGGATATTTACAGGAAATACGACAGCTTTACGGAAGGAAGGTCTTCGGTATTCATTTCGAACAGACTCGCGTC
>CAMVNR010000146.1 GCA_947168905.1 uncultured Lachnospiraceae bacterium | reverse complement strand
AACCTGCAGACCATCAGCACCCCCGCAATATCAGAAATGTATTTCTCGATATTTTCAATTGTGACGTCCAGTTCCTTTCTGCGCAGCTTTTTCAGGAGACTGTCCGGTTTTTTCAGACGTGATTTAATCGTCTGAATCGGATTTCTGTTGTAGGAAAGCGCAAACTCATTGTTCAGGACATTGAGTTTCGTTTCAATTTCCATGATTGCACAGCGGAATTCCATCATCAGATGTGTATACTCCTGCCGGAAATCTCGAAACTCATCAACTTTATCTATATTCAGGGCGTCAATCTGATTGATCGCATCATTTACAAATTCCATATACATTCTCCCCATTACCACTTCTTGAGGACTTCATAAACCATATGCACCGGCAGTCCGACCACATTAAAATAGTCACCTGTGATCTGCTCCACATGCCTCGAAAACACCCCCTGGATTCCGTAGGCACCCGCCTTGTCCATCGGTTCTCCTGTTGCAATATATGATTCAATTTCTTCATCACTGAGCGGACCGATTTTCACTTCTGTCCGCACGGCAAAACACTCTTTTTGGGTTACAAATTGCGCACGCCGCTCTGCAATTGTGACGCCGGTATAGACATCGTGCGTCCTGCCCTGCAGCTCCTGAAGCATTCTTTTGGCATCTGCCTCATTTTCCGGCTTGCCGAGAATCACGCCATCCATTGCGACGATTGTATCCGCTCCGAGGACGATCGTCCCGGGCGGCTCCTGCTCCAATACATCCATGCACTTTCTGCAGGAAAGCTCTTTTACAACTTCCTCCGGATCTTTCAGAGATGTTGTTTCATCCACTTCGCTTGTACGCACCGCAAACGGAATACCTGCCGTGGCAAGCAGCTCACGTCTTCTGGGTGATCCGGATGCGAGTATTATTTTCTGCATTCTTTTCTCCATCGGTTCGATCCCTTCCGGGATCCCTGCGGGTACACCCGCAACGTTTTATATTTCAAATGCAGAGCAGAGCTGTAAGCCGGGTTATGTCTTGTATGATCATCTATCTTAAGCCCTGCCGTTGCCGGCAGGGTCCTGCGACCCACCTGAGGACGAGACGGGCCGCCTCATGGTCCTCTGTTCGGTCTTGCTTCAGATGGGGTTTACAGAGCCTGCGCGTGTCACCACCGCAGCGGTAGTCTCTTACACTGCCTTTCCATCCTTACCTGCGCGCGGCAGGCGGTCTATTTCTGTTGCACTATCCCTGGAGTCGCCTCCGCCGGACGTTATCCGGCATCCTGCCCTGTGAAGCCCGGACTTTCCTCAGCCCTTCTTAACGGACAAAGCCGCAAAAAGAAACAGGCCGCGATCATTTATCCTGCTCGAATTGGCATTATACCACCATTTCGCCGAATTGTCTACTGTTCCTCATCCGACATCGAAGCATCCGCCGCCGATAAACTCCCGGACGATCGAATTCCGCGGTATTTCCTCGGTCGGAACAGGCAGGAAATAGTCCAGAAATTTCAGAAGCCGTTTGGCCTCCAGATACTCCGGCGCATCCTCCGGAATGGAGAAAAGCAGCGGCTCCGCATAGGATTTCAGCACCGGAAGCTCGTAGATCAGCGACGAATTCACCATGACGTCCGCCCCCTCGCGGTAAGGAAAAATGTTCCTTTCCTCACCCGCGCGCACGCTGTCCCAGCGGGCGATGGTCGCGCCGGCTGAGGTGCCGCGGGTTCTCGAATCCCGGACAATCCGTCTCAGCATCCGGACGTCGGTCGGCGGAATACAGTTGTGTTCGTCGATATTCAGCTGGGTCAGCGCGCTGATATAGATCCGGAACTTCTGCTCATCGGGAAGCGCATAGGTAAGCTTATCGTTCAGGCAGTGAATGCCCTCCAGGATGATGACATCCCCTTCCCCGAGCTTCATCATATTCCCCAGGAACTCCATTTTGCCTGTAACAAAGTTGAAGCTCGGCATGGATACGGTTTTCCCTTCCAGAAGCTCGGTAAAATTGCGGTTTAAGAGTTCGATATCAATGCAGGTGATGGCTTCATAGTCTGCTTTTCCGTTCTCGTCCAGCGGATATTTCTCCCGGTCCATAAAATAATTGTCGCAGGCAATGGGATGCGGCCGCAGGCCGAGCGCCCGAAGCTGAATCGCCAGCCTGTGGGAGAAGGTTGTCTTTCCGGATGAACTCGGTCCCGCCACCAGTACGATTCTCTTTTTCGAGGATGCGATCTTCTCGGCAATATCGCCGAACTGCTTCTCCATGATCGCTTCCTGGATCAGCACCAGATCATTCGCCCCGGAGCGGCTGATCCAGTCATTCAGTTCGCCTGCGCAGCTGATGTTCAGCTTCTGCGACCACAGGGTTGAATATTCCATCGTGCGGTACAGCATTTCCTGCCCGGCAACCGGCGGGAGCACGCCCGGCTTTAAATGTGACGGGGTCTGAAGGATGAAGCCTGCCGAATCCCCGTATTTCACCAGCCGGAAGCAGTCCAGATATCCGGTGGAAGGCACCATATAGGCATAATAATAATCCTGCATGTCTCCCAGATGATAAATATTGGTCTCCGAGGCCCGCCGGTAGCTGAACAGCCGGGCCTTCGCATCCATGCCGAGCGCGCGGAATCTCGCTACGGCTTCCCTTGTTGATACACTCTCCTTCCTGAACGGAATGTCCATGCGGGAGAGCTGCATCATCCGGTCGGAAACCGCTTCCAGCATTTCTTCCGTGCAGCTTCCTCCGCGAAGCCTTACATACAGGCCTCCGCCAAGCTGGTAATCCACAAAAAGCCGCCGGCTCGTTTCCTCCCCGTACACGTCTCTGAATGCCGCGAGCATCAGGAAAATCACACCGCGCTGGTAGGTCTCGGCACCGATCTTGTCGCCAGTCGTTACAAACGACAGCACCGCTCCGTCCGGTGCGGGATGAAACAGTTCCCTTAACCGTCCGTTCACGAAGGCAAGCACGATGCTCTGGGCGTAATCACTCTGCAGATCTTCCGCAATATACTGAAGACTCGTGCCTTCAGGATACTCATACTGCTCGTTGTTAATCAGTACATGAATCATATTGTCCCTCCAGTACCATTGTAAGTTCGTGAATCTTTCGGATTCTCTGCTCCCGTGCGGCTGTTCCCGACGAAGACGCCGTGTTTTTAAGCGCGTCCGCCACCTCCCGGTTCAGCCCGATTTCATACCCGACCCAGGACAGAAATACTTCGTCCCTCTCCCGAAGAAAACAAGGCCCGAAGCTTTTCTCGAGATCACTAAGATGCATTCTCCCGGGAACTGCCCGGATGACGGTATAGTACTTTCCGTCCTCGGCAGCCATTTTCTCCGCATCAATTCTGAAATTCAGATTCTCCAGCGTTTCCCGGACAAGCGGGATTTCCGTATGCGGAGACAGAATCAGCTCGCTGACACCGGCCAGGATCTCCCGCCCTTCCTTCAGAATCCCGGAAATCAGCATTCCGCCCATTCCCGCGATAATCACACAGTCCGCCTCTCCCGGCTGAAGCGTCGAAAGCCCGTTTCCTTTCCTGCAACCGATCTTCTTTGAAAGTCCGGCCTGACAGATATGCTCTCTCGCCCGTTTAAGAGGCCCCTCCCCGATGTCCGAGCAGACCGCAGACCGGGCAGTGCCGTTTTCAATCAGCCGGATCGCGGTAAAGCCGTGATCACAGCCGATATCCGCCACCGTGCGGCAGGGAAGCACCATGGAAATAATTGTTTCAAGTCTCCTGGAAAGCTTCATCTACAGCTTCTGTTTCTCCTTTATCAGTTTCATCAGCTCCTCAGGGCTTTCGGCCACGG
>CAMVNR010000145.1 GCA_947168905.1 uncultured Lachnospiraceae bacterium | reverse complement strand
GACCCGTATATCAATGTGGACCCGGGCACGATGAGTCCCTACCAGCACGGCGAAGTCTACGTAACGGAGGACGGCGCGGAGACGGATCTCGACCTCGGCCACTACGAGCGCTTCATCGATGAAGACCTGAACCAGTTTTCCAATCTGACCACGGGAAAGGTCTACTGGAATGTGCTGAATAAGGAGCGGAAGGGCGAATATCTCGGCTCGACTGTGCAGGTCATCCCGCACATTACGAATGAAATCAAGGAATTTGTCTACAGCGTCGGGAAGAAAACCGGCGCCGACGTCGTGATTACGGAAATCGGCGGCACGATCGGCGATATCGAATCCCAGCCCTTTATTGAGGCCGTCCGGCAGATCTCTTTGGAGGTCGGAAGAGAAAACAGTCTGTTCATCCATGTGACGCTCGTCCCGTACCTGCACGCCTCGGAGGAACACAAATCCAAACCGACCCAGCATTCCGTGAAGGAGCTTCAGGGCATGGGCGTGAATCCGAATATCATCGTGCTTCGCTGCGACGAACCGCTGGAAGCCTCGATTTTCCAGAAGATTGCGCTGTTCTGCAACGTCAAGCAGGACTGCGTCATCGAAAACCGGACCCTTCCGAATCTCTACGAAGCGCCGCTGATGCTGGAAAAATCGCACTTCTCCGAGGTCGTCTGCAGAGAACTCGGACTTTCTGTCCCTGCACCGGATCTTCGGGATTGGACGGAAATGGTCGCCCGTGTGAGAGGCGCTGGGGCGCACACGGTAACAATCGGACTTGTCGGAAAGTATGTGGCGCTTCACGACGCCTATCTTTCGGTTGCCGAGGCGCTGCATCACGCGGGATTTCAGCAGAATGTCAACGTCAGTATCCGCTGGATCAATTCCGAGGAAATCACGGAAGAACGCTGTGAAAAGCTGCTTTCAGGGCTTCACGGGATCATTGTTCCCGGCGGCTTCGGGTCCCGCGGGATCGAGGGCATGATCCTTGCCGCAAAATACGCGAGAACGCATCGGCTTCCATATTTCGGCATCTGTCTCGGGATGCAGATCGCGGTCATCGAGTACGCGAGAAACGCGGCCGGCATAACGGATGCGGATTCCGGTGAATTTGATGAGCACTGTCCGCACAAGGTCATCGATTATATGCCCGGTCAGAGTGATGAGATCGACAAGGGCGGAACGCTTCGGCTGGGGGCTTACCTCTGCGTGATCCGGCCCGGGACGACGATGGAACGCTGCTACGGGACGCGTGAGATCAGTGAGCGTCACAGACACCGCTATGAATTCAACAATGATTACCGGGAGATTCTGCAGCGTGCAGGGCTTGGCTTAAGCGGAATCTCGCCGGATGGGCGGCTTGTGGAAACCGTGGAGCTTACAGACCGGGACTTTTACGTCGGCGTCCAGTATCATCCGGAGTTCAAGAGCCGGCCCAATAAGCCGCACCCCCTGTTCACCGGTTTTATCGGCGCAGCAGTAAAGAAGGCACATGAGGAATCGTTATGAGCATCCATGAGGAATGCGGCGTTTTCGGCGTGTATTCGGAGAAGTCGCGGAATCTATCCGGTCTTTGCTATTACGGCTTATATGCGCTTCAGCACCGCGGGCAGGAGAGCTGCGGAATCGTCGTGAATGACGACGGGCTCTTTGTATCCCATAAGGACGTGGGACTCGTGAATGAAGTTTTTAGCGAGGCGGTTCTTTCCTCCTTTCCGGAAGGAAATATGGCGCTTGCACATGTCCGCTACGGCACGACCGGCGCTGCGAGCCGCAGAAACTGCCAGCCGATTGAAGTGAATCACCAGAAAGGGCGGATGGCGATCGCGCACAACGGGAACCTTTCCAATGCAGCAGCTCTTCGGACCGAACTGGAGCTTTCCGGCGCGATCTTTCACACTACGAGCGATACAGAAACCATAGCCTATATCGTCACGAGAGAACGCCTCCGCTGCGGATCCATCGAGGATGCGGTGATCCGGGCCATGGACATCCTGGAAGGCGCGTATTCACTGATTCTGATGTCCTCACAAAAGCTGATCCTGGTGCGGGATCCGCACGGCTTCCGGCCCCTGTGCTTCGGAAGAACGCCGGACGGCTGCATTGTCGCAGCATCGGAAAGCTGCGTACTTTCCGCGGTCGGCGTGGAATTTGTCCGTGATCTCGAACCCGGGGAGGTATTGATTATCAGTGCGGATGGGATCGAATCGAGAAAAGAGCACTGTCATCGGGCGCCGAAGCGGCTCTGTGTGTTTGAGTACATCTATTTCGCCCGTCCGGATTCGGTGATCGACGGCGTTTCCGTCCATTCGGCAAGAATCCGGGCCGGGGAGATCCTCGCATTGAGCCACCCGGCGGAAGCGGATATCGTCATCGGCGTCCCGGACTCGGGGCTGGATGCTGCACTCGGTTACAGCCGCGCGTCCGGCCTTCCGTATGAGATCGGACTCATCAAGAATAAATACATCGGCCGAACCTTTATCGCACCCGACCACCGGCTGGATCAGGTAAAAATCAAGCTGTCGGCGATTCCGTCGGTTGTCCAAGGGAAAAGAATCGTTCTCGTCGACGATTCCATCGTCCGAGGCACGACAAGCGGGCGGATCGTCGGGCTTCTTCGGGAAGCCGGCGCGAAGGAAATCCATATGCGGATCTCCGCGCCGCCCTTTCTTTATCCCTGTTATTACGGCACTGATATCGATTCTTCGGAAAATCTGATTGCGGTCAGACACAGCACGGAAGAGATCGCCGAAATGATCGGCGCGGATTCTCTCGGATATTTCCCGGCGGACAGGCTCTCTGAGCTTGCAGGCGGGGCCGGGTACTGCAGCGCCTGTTTTGAAGGCAATTATCCGACCGCGGTTCCCGGAGATTCCAGAAAGGACCGTTTTGAAAGAAAGCTGTCGGAAAGAGTGGTGGAAAAATGCTGAAAAAAGCTGACAGAAAAATCATTCTGGAGACCGGAGAACAGGTGGAAGGCTTCGGATTCGGGGCGGATGAGACGCGCGTCCTGGAAATTGTCTTCAACACCTCAATGGCCGGTTATCAGGAAATCCTGTCCGACCCCTCCTATACCGATCAGGCGGTCGTCATGACCTATCCACTGATCGGAAATTACGGCATGGCGGATGAAGACTATGAGTCGGAAAGGCCGACGATCGGCGCGCTGATCGTCCATGAATACAACGATGAGCCCTCGAATTTCAGAAGCAGAGAAACACTGGACGCAGTAATGAAGCGCTTCGGGATTCCCGGGATCTTTGGGATCGACACGCGGAAGCTGAACCGTTCGATCCGGGATCTCGGAAGCCGAAAAGCGCTGATCACAGGATGCGAAACGACGCTTTCGGAAGGTCTGGAAATCCTGAAAAAAACAGAGATGCCAAAAGACGCCGTGTCACGGGTCAGCACGAAGGAAATCGGGAACTATCCGGCTACGTGCGACTCGTCCGGAGAATCCTTCCATGTCGCGGCGATTGACTGCGGCATGAAGCTGAATATTGTGCGGTCCTTTAACGCGCATCACTGCAGCGTGACGGTTTTTCCCTGGAACAGCACGCCGGAACAGATCCTCTCGATTCATCCGGACGGGCTTTTCATCTCGAACGGCCCCGGAGACCCGGAGGACGTGCCGGAGACCATTGAAACCGTCCGGAAGCTTCTTCGGAAATTGCCGGTATTTGGCATCTGCCTCGGACACCAGATCCTTGCGCTCGCGTATGGCGCGAAAACCTACAAGCTGAAGTTCGGACACCGCGGAGGCAATCACCCGGTGAAGAACCTGAAGACCGGGAAGATTGAGATCACCTCGCAGAACCATTCCTATGCCGTGGACCCGGAAAGCCTCTTACGTACACCGCTTTCCGTGACGCATGTGAATCTTCTCGATCAGACCGTAGAGGGTCTGGAATGCGAAGAAGACCGGGCCTTTTCCGTCCAGTATCACCCGGAGAGCGCGCCGGGACCGCAGGACAGCCAGTACCTTTTCGATCACTTTATTACTTTGAT
>CAMVNR010000144.1 GCA_947168905.1 uncultured Lachnospiraceae bacterium | reverse complement strand
GATGAACGCGCTGAACTTCGTTCTCGGCTGCCATCCGGGCTCGAATACCGCTTCCTTTGCTTCCGGCGTCGGAACGGTCTCCGCGACGACCGCGTACGGCATGAACCGTGCGGACTGGTCTTACATCCCCGGCGGCGTTGTCTCCGGAACGGCGCTCATCCGTCCGGATTTCCCGGAGCTTCTCGTCTTCCCCTTCCTCTGGCAGCAGACAGAGTACGTCATGGGCGGCGGGTCCTTAAACTACATGTTCCTGGTTCTCGCGGTGCAGAAAGAACTGAAGAAACTGTAAACACCGTGTTTTTCTGACAGACAGAGAGCGGCAGGCCTTTATGCCTGCCGCTCTTTTTTAGCAGCGGTTTATTCACCCGCTACCGCCACATTCTTCATCTTTACCGCGAAGGGGCCTTCGTAGGATGCGCTGACATACCGTTCTTTCGAGAAGACGATGTCGTCCTGCCGTTCGATAAAGCTTCCGTTAATCGAGCCTCCGGTAAGGATCTCCACGCCGCTGTCGGTCATAAGATATGCCAGACGGATTTCTCCGCCGAAAAAGCCCGTGAAAGGATTCATCTGGAAATCCGAGAAGCTGACCGGATAGAGACAGCCTTTCTTCATTTCTTCGAAGGGAACGGTTCCGTTCAGAACCCGGAATTTCCGGTACTGTCCCACCGGCTCGATTCCGAGATACCGGCAGAAACGGTTCGGTCCGAAAAGTGTCTTCAGCTCGCCGTCCCTGAGCAGCACGCGCTCCTTCATCGGAATTCCGTCCTGAGAGACCGGCTCCTTGGGAAGAAGATCAACCGAAAAGGCTTCGCCGGCGCAGTTCTCTTCCTGCAGTCTGTCTCCCGGTTTCCACTTCGAGTAGCCGGGATAGACCAGAGACGCATTCGCTTTCATGAAGTATGTGCCTAAAAGCGTCCGTACATGGTCGCCGGAAAGCACAATGTCATAGTTTCCGCTCTTCGGCATCTTTTTTGCTTCCGCGCGGTCGCGGACAGCGCGAAGAGAGTTCAGGACCTTATCCGTCACGGCCTTTTCTTCAACCGAATCATACTCAAAGCTGTCGTACTGCTCTACGTCCTTCGGCTCCTTGCACTGCGTGACATACTCTCCCTTGACCGTAAAGGTATCAAAGGCCGTGTCCAGGCCTTCCGAAGTGACGATCCTGCAAGAAGAACGGATAACGAATATTTCCGCACTGTTTAAGAATGCCCTGTCGTCATGATCTGCCGCAAAAACCGCTTCCGCCATCCTGGATGCGGCATCCGAAAGCTCCGGAATCTCCTTGCTTTCCGGCTGCACCGGTTCTTCCGGGCGGTACAGCGGATACCAGGGATTTTTGACAAAGGCGGCGGATTCCAGGGCATCCGAAAGCGCTTTTCTGATCTCGGACTCCGTCATGGTCGGGACAATCAGCGCCTCGGATGAGCCGCGGTACTTTTCCCCCTCCTCTTCAAAATCCCTGAAAACCGTTACCAGCGTCTTTTCGACATCCTTTTCGCGCCGCATATCAAGCGCCTTCTTTACAAAGAACAGCTCGACGGTCGACTCCGATTCCATATTGATGATAAAATCTTCGATTTTCAGTTCTTTCAGGCTGTTTAAAATCTGCTGATACATCCTGTGCCTCCCTTATCCGAGCCGGATTTTTGCTTTGATCCAGGGGCCGCCCGTGGAAACCTTCACCCATTCCTTGTAGCCTTTGCCGCAGAAACCGGTCCCGCTGTGTTCCATCTGATCTGAAACCATCGAAACGGACTTCAGAAGGTCTGGAACATATCCCGAAAGAACGACGGGCGAGAAGATTCTGCCGGTCAGCTTTCCATCGCGGATTTCGCGCGCGATGGAGACCATGCACTGGATTCCCCAGTTCTTCGGATCCTCCATTCCCGAGGACGGTTTGTCCAGAAGGAATCCGTATTTCACCGAAGCAATCATCTCCTCCGGCCGATCGTTCCCGCTCTCGAAGAAGGTGTTGGTCATGCGCGTGTAGGCCTTTCGTTCGTAGGATTCCCTGCGCCCGTTTCCTGTCGCGGGAATATTCAGCGACTGAGCGGAAATCTCGTCTGCCATTCCCGTTTTCAGAATGCCTTTCTCGATGATCACCGTATCGTGCGCCATATTTCCTTCATCGTCGAAGAAGTAGCTCCCCGTATCTCCGAAACAGGAGGCTCCGTCGTGCATGGTGATCAGGGGACTCGCGACCGCCTCTCCGATGCAGTACTTTGCAAGCGCGCGGTCCTTGACAAACATATCCATCTCCACGCCGTGTCCGAATGCCTCATGGACAATCATGCCGGTAACGGAAGGCGTGCAGACACAGTCGTACTCACCGGGGATCATCGGCTCGGAGGACAGAAGATCCAGCGTATCTTTCAGCGACCGGTCAAGACCGTCCATCATCTCGGAAAGGAGCTCCGCTCCGCCGAAATTGCTGTATCCCTCGCCGCTCGATTTGATCTCATGGCCTCTCACGGCCATGAAGCCGACACGTCCGCAGGACCACATGATGTTCTGCTCCAGATCCTTCTTCGCGGACAGGAAGATCTTGTGGATTTCCTGATAGTCGAAGCTCACGCTGCAGTCCATCAGCCGTTCGTCTTTCTTTCTGCCCTCCTCACGGATCTCATGAAGGCGTTTCAGAATGCCCTCGGTTCCGAGCTCTTCCGGATGGATCTCATAATCGGAAGCTCCGGCAAATACGGTTTCCTCCTCTTCCGGCAGATTTCTCTTCATATTCTCAGAAGGAATCTTCCCGGAAAGCGGCAGGAGCTCGTTTCTCACTTTATTTACGATATCCGGAACCTGTTCGTCGGATATTTCGTTGAAGGAATATTCGGCATACCCGTCCTCATCCCGGACGCGAAGCACGAAGCCCCGGTTCGTATACTGCGGGTCCGTGGACGCTGTGATTCCGCGGGCACTCACGGAAAAGCTTCTCGAGATATTGTCTGTCGCAAGAACGGATACGTACGAAAGATCCGAGAGTGATGATACAAGTTTCTTAAGCGCCGATCTTACAGAAGTAAGATACGCTGAGGGCTGTACTTTCATTCCTACTCCTCCATGAATCAGTTATTTTTTATACCTGCCCGCTTTCGCAACACAGTAATTGTATATTTTCTGGTTCGTCGCACGGTCGAAATGCACGCCGTCCACCGTCGTGTAGCCGTCACGCACAAGATATTCCGACAGATCAATATAGTCCGCGAGACAGTCCGTATACATTTGCAGATTGAATTCGTCGACAAAGAGGTTTACCTGTGACATGGCAAGCTTATATCCCCGCCCCGTATTATAGTCCCCGTCGATCAGGCCGACGGAAGCAAAACAGAAACGGGTTTCCGGGTAGATCGCCGTCAGCTGGTTAATGGTATTGACATAGTCCTCGACGAAATACTCCTGCCAGCCCGCCGTGTTGTTCGCACAGTCATTCAGTCCGAAATTGATGATCACAATCCGGCAGGGGTCCTTGGACAGCTCCTGCATCAGCTGCGGAATCCCTTCCTCGCTGAACCAGTCGTATGCCATGGCGCCCTTGCTGATAAAGACGTCATTCGGCTGCGTGGACACCGCCTGCGACAGTCCGACAAAACGCGAGTCCCCCATCCAGATGCGTTTCTCATACGCGTAGTCTTCCGCAAGCGCCGCATAATCGGAAGGATTGTTTCCTTCTGTTTCGTCGTTGAAAAGATCCGGATTAAACAGGTCGATAAAACTCCAGGCCTCTGTCGCCTTCGCGGTAGTTTCGGCGGTCTCCGTCTCGCTTTCCTGTGCTGCTGATTCCGCGGAAGTCCGCTCAGCCGCATAGCTTTCCGCCTCCCGTGACGCCGCGGCGATCGAACTTTGCCGTGCGGCCGCCTCATAACGTCTTCTCATGAGCCGGGTCGCTGCGATTGCCATATACGCGGTTCCGACAAGCACGGCAAGAAGGAGTCCCAGCAGTGAAAACTGCAGGACCCTTTTCTTGATCAGTTCCTTTCGTGCTTTTTTACTCTTTTTATCCATGTTCCTCCAGATGCCGGCATTTAAACAGCATGATTAATCATTTATAAGAGATAAAGCAGTTTCCGTAATCCCGGAA
>CAMVNR010000143.1 GCA_947168905.1 uncultured Lachnospiraceae bacterium | reverse complement strand
AACACCGTCATGAGAACCTATCTGATAACTGCCGAAAGGCATGTCGCAAACTACGGATTCCTGCATCAGTAAGCTTTCCGACACAGCTTTTCCCGTCACGAACTGCCGCGAGGATCGCCCCTGTCGAGAGCATTTCGTAAGGATTGACGTCAAAGAAATTGCATATCTCGATGGTCTCCTGAAGGATCGGAACCGCATAAAGATCGACAGAGAAGCCAGTACCCAGTCCTTCCGCGAAAGTATACAGTGCGGAAAAAGCGCCGCCCTCCGAGATGTCATGCATGATCGCACCTTCTTCAGAAAGGATCCCGGCCGCCTTTCGCACACTAAGCTCTTCCTCCCGGATTTTGGCGCCGTCAAGAAAAGCATCCGTAAACCGTTCACGAAGGGTCTTCCTGTGCTCCTCAAGATACAAAGAAGCGCCGGCTGCGCCGGCTGTTCCCGCAATCACAAGGTCCAGGCCGGAAAGCTTTTGGGGACATGCCTCTTTTTTCGCGAATTTGCCCGATATTACCGTACCGAGCACGGGGACCCTGACATTCTCCGAAAAAGTGGTGTGGCCGCCGGAAATACGCAGATTTTCGCCTTCTGCGAGGTTCTGGAAACGTCTCATCCTGTTAGCAAGTACCGTTTCTGTTTCCGATACCGGAAGGGTCAGAAAAAGCAGTACGGATTCGGGTTCGATCCCGGCCGCAAGTGCCGAATTCAGGCTCCGGTAGAAAGACAGCGCCTCCGCGTGCTCCCGTCCGTATACGGTTGTGCTCATTCCGGCGCCGAAGAGCGGGGCGTCTGTTGTACTTCCTCTACCAAGAACCGCTCCGTCCCTCACGAGTTCCTCTTTTTCCCGTTGGGGGAAAGGAGCCCGAAGGACAGAGCGGATCAGCGGGTTTGTCAGTATTTTCCCTTTCTTCATAAGGCCGAAATGAAAGCGCCGACAATCGTCGTGATCAGCATGGCCGCAACCACGACGATAATCACGATCGCGGCGATCCGTTTCTGTTTTTTCTTATGGTCATTGTTGAACTGAAACATTTTTAACCTTTCTTATCATCCATCGGATTACCTGTGCTGGAAGGACATTCCCGGTTCAGGAAGCAATTCGCGCAGTCGGGTTTCCGGGCGGTGCAGATCGTACGCCCGAGCGTTATGATCTGCATATTGTAGCGGATCCAGTTTTCTTCGGGAAGGACCTCCATCAGAGCGTACTCCACTTTTTCCGGATCGGTCTCTTCGGTCAGCCCGAGTTTTTTGGAAATCCGTTTCACATGCGTATCCACCACGACGGACGGCTTTCTGTAAATATTTCCGAGAATCACATTCGCCGTTTTCCGGCCGACGCCCGGAAGCGTCAGAAGTTCCTCCATCGTGTCCGGCACCTTCCCCCCGTAGACCGTGAGAAGTCTCTTCGCACAGGCCTTGATGTTCGCAGCCTTCGCGTGATAAAAGCCGATGGAATGGATTTCTTTCTCAAGCTCCAAAAGATCACAGCCGGCAAATTTCTCCAGGCTGTCGAACTTTTTGTACAGATGGGGCGTCACCATATTGACGCGCGCATCCGTGCACTGTGCGGACAGAATCACGGCAAACAGAAACTCATAGTCTGTTTCGTGGTCCAGATAACAGATATCGTCTGTCCCGTAGGCTTCATCGAGAAGTCTCAGCACTTCTCTCACATGCTCTTCTGTCGGTTTCATTACTGCTCCGTGCTTTCCTCTTCCACAGGTTCATCCAGTGCCGGATGATGATATACCACACCGATTGTCACAATCGACGGCTCCTCGGACCCGGACACATAGGCCGCCGACCACTGAAGCTGCGTCTGTTTGCCGTCGGGCGTTTCATAGTTCCAGACATAGCTTCTGGACACTGTGCTGACCCGCTCCTGTACCTGCGTGTTTTCCTGGAAATCGTCCGGCTCTCCGAAGGCTTCCTTCAGCTTAACCAGATACTGATCGAAAAGCTCCGCCTCCGTCAGCGGGTTCGTCAGCCTTTTGCTGTTCTGATTAAAGGCAAGGGAAACCATGTAGCAAATGTCGTCCTCCGTAACGCCCGCGAGACTGGAGGTGTCATTCTGCCTGTCGAGAAGCTTCAGCTTCAGATTGGATTCGTAGATCATAATATTATGCGGGCCGTATCCGAGGATGGAGCTGATCGTGGAATCCGAAGCTTTCTGGGCTTCTTCCAGCGTCATCCCCCACTTGATTCCCTTGTAATGAAATCCCTGCTCCTCGTCAAACAGCAGCGATAAGTCGAGCTCCTCCACCTTATTGATTCTTTCATATTCCTCAAGTGCGGGCCGAAGCGTCGACTTACAGGAGGTAAGCAGGAGGAGCATCGTAGCTGCGATCAGGCAGGCAGCCGTTATCTTTTTCATATCTGATTGTCCTTTCCAAAAAAACAGTTACATTCCGTTCATCCGCGGCAGCACAAACAGGAGTCCGAGTATCAGAAGATGCAGCGGGTAGAAAAAATACAGCGAATACTGAAGAATGCGGCTCGAGTAGCCTTTTTTTCCATTATACAGCCCGATCGGTACAAGCGCATACAAGGCAGCCCATTCCGAGCCCGTGCAAATGGCTGCGCACACTGCAATCGCCGCCGCACAGATGACGATTCTAAGAAAACGCTCGGAAAAGCCGCGTTCTCTGAAATACGGGGCCTTCTCCACCGGGAGCGCTATAACGCCCATCACTGCGATTTGAATCACTCCCGCCCAGCCGTAGTCTGTATAAAGCACTCTTTCCGCCAGGAAACAGGCTGCTGCAGTCACACAAAGGAAGGCCGCAAAGCCCGCGATCTTCAGCTTATTCTTCAGTGAATATGCCCACTGAAGCGTATAGATACACACAAGCCCCAGGGCCAGCGTAAAAAACACATTCTGGTGCGTCGGATCCCGCCATGTCGCAAACAGTGCCAGGTCAAAGACCAGCTCCGAGATGACCGCCAGAAGCACAATACGGAGAAAATAAAACCATTTCTTCTTCGTATATTTCGCTCCTATCGCGATCTGAAAGCAGAAAATCGGAAAAGCTCCTCGTCCGATGATGCGCATCGCCCGGTAAAGCGGTCTTGCAATCAGGCCGGCGCGGTAAAGCGCTACACCCGAATGATCGACAAGCATGATGAGCATGGCCAGGATCTTACATAACAGCGCGCTCATGCCTTCGGTCAGTCTTCCTCTTCTTCCGCTTCGGAAAGCGTATACACCTGACGCTTCCTTGCCATCTCATCGGAGGCAAGGTATTCGTCGTAAGTCGTCATCTTGTCAATCATGCCGCCCGGCAGGAATTCGATAATGCGGTTTGCCGTCGTCTGCACCAGCTGATGATCGCGGCAGGAGAAAAGGATTACGCCCGGGAACTTGATCATTCCCTGGTTCAGTGCCGTGATCGATTCCATGTCCAGATGGTTTGTCGGCTCATCAAAAATCAGGATGTTCGAACCGGAGATCATCATCTTGCTGAGCATGCAGCGGACCTTCTCGCCGCCGGACAGCACACGCACTTTCTTTTCCCCGTCCTCTCCGGCAAAAAGCATCCGCCCGAGGAAGCCCCGGACATAGGTGATATCCTTCACCGGCGAGTACTGCTGCAGCCAGTCATAGATTCTTAAATCTGACTGGAACTCGTAATTATTGTCCTTCGGGAAATAGCTTCTGGAGGTCGTTACGCCCCATTTATAGGTGCCGGAATCCGGCTCCATCTCTCCCATCAGAATCCTGAAAAGCGTCGTCTTGGCGAATTCGTCGCCGCCGACAAAGGCCACCTTGTCCTCCCTGTTCAGGGTAAAGCTGATATTGTCCAGAACCTTCACCCCGTTGATCGTCTTCGTGAGGTTCTCTACCATCAGGACATCGTTTCCGATTTCCCGGTCCGGGCGGAAATCGATGTAGGGATACTTTCTGCTTGACGGCCGGATTTCTTCCAGCTGGATCTTCTCGAGCGCGCGCTTTCTGGAAGTCGCCTGCTTGGATTTCGATGCATTTGCGGAGAAGCGCTGGATAAACTCCTGCAGCTCTTTGATCTTCTCCTCTTTCTTCCGGTTCGCTTCCTTCATCTGACGGATCATCAGCTGTGATGACTCGTACCAGAAGTCGTAGT
>CAMVNR010000142.1 GCA_947168905.1 uncultured Lachnospiraceae bacterium | reverse complement strand
ACCGCGAGCGTATCCAGATTTTCGAAGGAACGGTTACAAAGCGTCAGAACGGCGGAGTACGGGAGACATTCACTGTCCGGAAGATTTCCGGCGGCGTCGGTGTCGAGAAGTCCTGGCCGCTGCATTCTCCGAACGTGGAGAAGATCGAAGTCGTTCGCTTCGGTAAAGTACGCCGTGCGAAACTGAACTATCTGAGACAGAGAACAGGTAAAGCTGCGAAGGTCAAGGAACTGGTACGGTAAATCTAACTGGTAAAGCACTGCACCTGGTTGTGGTGCTTTTCTTTTAATAGGGCGTTTGCATGAAGAAGAAAATGTACCTCGTGGACAACCGTCCGAAATTTTTCTCTGTGCTGGAATTTTTTGTCCAGGCAGCCGTCATCGCGGCGCTTGGGCTCTTTGTGGCGCGCTATCTGTTCTATTCGACGGAAACCGGCTCCCGTTCCATGGAGCCGACGATCGTGTCCGGCTCGGTGATCTTTACGGACCGCTGTGTCTATCAGCTGACGGATCCGGGGCGCTTTGACGTCGTGACTTTCCGGCGCCCGGACAGAAGCCAGGACAATGACGTGCTGGTCAGAAGAGTCGTAGGGCTTCCGGGCGAGACGATCCTGATTGAAAAAGGCGTTGTATATATTAACGGAGAGGCGCTCGATGTTTCACCGTATATTCTGGAAATCACCTCGGACGGAATCGCCGGAGAAGGGATCCGGCTGGCGGAAGACGAGTATTTTGTTCTCGGCGACACGCCGGCCAACAGCGAGGACAGCCGCAGCACGACCGTCGGAATCGTACTGCGCAGTCAGATCATCGGGAAGGCCTGGCTGAGCGCGAGGTCAATGACGGAATTTCATCTGATTAAAGGAAGTAGATAAAACATATGAAAGCGGTAAGTTTACGGGAAATAGCGGATGCATGCGGCGGAAAGCTTCTTTTCGGCGATCCGGAGTGCATCATCAGAAATATCACGACCGATTCGCGCACCGTGCCGGAGGATGCGCTCTTTGTGCCGATTGTCGGCGAAACGGCCGACGGCCACCGCTTTATCGGAAAGGCCTTTGAAAACGGCGCAAAGGCTGTATTTTCGGAGCCTGACAAGGCGGCGCTTCCGTGGATACAGGAACATCCCGAAGAAAACCGCGGAGTGATTGTCGTACCGGACACCCTGTCGGCGCTTCAGAAGCTTGGCGCGTATTTAAGGAGTCTCCTTCCGGTCCGCGCCGTCGGCGTCACAGGCTCTGTTGGAAAGACCACCACCCGGGAGATGATCGCTTCTGCGCTTTCTTCCGGAAAAAGAGTGTTCCGTACCGGAAAGAACTATAACAATAAGCTCGGCGTTCCGATTACGCTTTCGGAGCTTTCCGAAGAGGATGAAATTGCCGTTTTGGAGCTCGGGCTGAACGTGCCCGGGGAACTGGGACTGATTTCTTCTCTTACTGGGCTTTCCTGCGCGGTCATCACCAATATCGGCGTGGCGCATATGGAGTACTACGGCTCCAGAGACCGCCTTACGGAAGAAAAACTGACGGTCGTCCGGGGCTTTGAAAACTCCAGGGAAGAGAGAAAAGTGCTCTTCCTGAACGGCGACGATCCCATGCTTTTCAAATACCGGGAAGCCACCGGTTATCCCTATATCCTGTACGGAACGGGCGAAAACGCCGAGTACCGCGCGGTGAATATCCGGGAGGAGAACGGGTGCTACGGCTTTGATTTTGTGCTCCGGGGAGAAAAAATGTTCCCGGTGAAGCTTGGCGTGCCGGGGGTCCACAATGTGCATAACGCGCTCGCGGCACTTGCCGTGTCGGATTATTTCGGCCTGGATCTTCAAAAAGCGGCAGAATCGCTTTCCGCTTTTACCGGCTTTCAGGGCCGTCTGCAGCGCATCGAGAAGGACGGCGTCGTGTATATCGACGATACCTATAACGCGAGCCCGGACAGCATGAAGGCAGGACTCGCTGTTCTTTCCGAGATGAAAGCAAAGGGGGGCGGCAGAAAGATCGCAGTCCTTGGAGATATGCTGGAGCTTGGCGAAAAATCCGCAGACTATCATTATGAGGTCGGAAGCTATGCGGCCGGAAAGAAACCGGATATGGTCTTCCTTTCGGGAGCTTCGGCAAAAGAGATTTTCCGCGGACTCCTTGACGCCGACAAAGACGCCTGCGTACGGCATTTTGATACGGCTGAGGAACTGAAGGCGGCGCTCCTTCAGACGATTCGTGCAGGGGATCTTGTGTATTTCAAAGCCTCCCATGGCATGCATTTTTCTGAGCTTCTTCAGGAGATTCTGCAAAAATGAAGGAGAAGCAACCTCTGATTATCATTGCAGGACCAACGGCAGTTGGGAAAACCGCGCTTTCCGTGGAATTTTGCCGCGAAAACAAAGGCGAGGTGATTTCTGCGGATTCTATGCAGGTGTACAGAATGCTCGATATCGGTTCCGCGAAGATCCGGCCGGAAGAGATGCGCGGGGTAAAGCATCACCTCATAGATGTTCTTGATCCAAAAGAGACCTTTAATGTCGCAGTCTTTCAGCAGATGGCTAAAAAAGCACTGCGGGAGATCGAAGAGCGCAGTGCGCTGCCTGTTGTCTGCGGCGGGACGGGGTTTTACATCCAGTCGATCCTTTATGACATTGATTTTACGGAAAATCCTGCGGATACGGGGATCCGTAATGCCCTGACGGAGATCTTCCGGGAGGAAGGCGCGGAGGGAATCTGGAAGCTTCTCATTGAGAAGGATCCGGAAAGCGCAGCTGCTATTGACAAAAATAACGTCAAGCGGATGATTCGTGCGATTGAATATTATGAAATGACCGGGGAGAAGATTTCCGTACACAATGCACGGGAGCGTGCGAAGGAAAGCCCCTTCAATTACCGCTATTATGTGCTCACGCTGGACCGGGAGACCTTATACCGGCGTATTGACGAGCGCGTCGACCGGATGATTGAGGAAGGGCTCGTCGAAGAAGTCCGGCGTCTGATGGACTACGGCTGCACGCCCGGGATGACCTCGATGCAGGGACTCGGCTACAAACAGCTCTGCCCGTATCTTCGGGGAGAAATATCCCTCGATGAGGCGGTTATGAATATTAAGCAGGAAACGCGGCATTTTGCGAAACGCCAGCTGACCTGGTTCCGGCGGGAGAAAAACGTCCGCTGGATAGATGTGGAGAAGGAAAACGCGATTGATGTACTCAGAACTTGGAATCTCTGAAAAGGTTCTGGCCTGTGCCAGGGAAACAGAAGAAAAGCTGAAGGACCGTTTCCGGATGATCGACGAGACGGCGGAATACAATCAGCTGAAGGTGCTTGCCGCCATGCAGAAGAACCGCCTGCAGGAAGGCCATTTCGCTGCGACAACAGGATACGGATACAACGACAGCGGAAGAGAGGCGCTGGAACGGATCTATGCGGATACCTTCCGCACGGAAGCCGCGCTTGTGCGGCCGCAGATCACCTGCGGAACGCATGCGCTGACGGTTGCCCTTTTTTCCTGTGTGCGTCCTGGGGACGAAATTCTGTCCCCGGTCGGTACGCCGTATGATACGCTGCAGGAGGTCATCGGAATCCGTCCGTCGCCCGGTTCGCTGAAAGAGTGGGGCGTCGGGTACAGGGAAGTGGCGCTTCTTCCCGACGGAAGCTTCGATTATGAAGGAATCCGGGAAGCCATCGGACCGAAGACCCGTCTCGTCACGATTCAGCGTTCCAAGGGCTATTCGGACCGCAGGACATTCTCGCCCGAACAGATCGGCGAACTGATTTCCTTTATCAAGGGAATCCGGAAGGATATCATCTGCATGGTGGACAACTGCTACGGAGAGTTTGTCACCCGGAAAGAGCCCTCCGAATTCGGCGCCGATATGATTGTCGGATCTCTGATTAAAAATCCCGGCGGAGGACTGGCTCCTGTGGGCGGATATATCTGCGGAAGCAGCGCCTGTGTGGAACAGTGCGCCTACCGCCTGCTCGCACCGGGACTCGGGCAGGAAGTCGGTTCCAATCTCGGACAGCTGCCGGCCCTTCTTCAGGGGTTTTTCTTCGCGCCGGTTGTGACCGCGGCGGCCTTAAAAACTGCTGTTTTTGCCGCCAATTTATATGATTCCTTCGGATTTTCGGTTCACCCGGGGGCAGAGGAGGAACGCTTTGACATTATCCAGGCGATCCGGCTTGGAACACCCGAAGGCCTTGTGGC
>CAMVNR010000141.1 GCA_947168905.1 uncultured Lachnospiraceae bacterium | reverse complement strand
ACGACCGCCAGGTCCAGCTCCAGCGCTTTCCTGAGGACAAACTTTGTCTGCGGCATCGCGCCTTCAAAAGCGTCGACGACAAGCACCACTCCGTCCACCATTTTCAGCACGCGTTCGACTTCCCCGCCGAAATCCGCATGACCCGGGGTGTCCACGATATTGATTTTGATTCCCTTATAAAAAACCGCCGTATTCTTGCTCAGGATCGTGATGCCGCGCTCGCGCTCGATATCATTGGAATCCATCACGCGCTCCACGACCTCCTGATTATCCCGAAACACGCCGCTCTGGCGAAGAAGCCCGTCCACAAGCGTCGTCTTGCCGTGGTCGACATGGGCGATAATAGCTACATTTCTTACATCTTCTCTCTTCATTCACTTTTCCCTTCCGCGGTTCTGTCAGGTTCCTTCCTGCAGAAACACCGTCTTTCCTTCAATATCGGCGAAGTACCGTTTTTCGCCTTCCGTAATTTTGGCCTTGCCGGCGGATATTTCGGTCATTTTCTGAACGATTTCCGTCAGTCTTTCTTCCGGCACCGGAAGGCTCATGAAGACATCATCCGCATAAACAATCTCCCCCGGCGTGAGGCCTTCGGATTCGGCCAGATACCTGATTTTCCCGAAAAGCGTATAATCGCTCCGGATCCCGAGAATCCCCGCCATGCGCCAGTCGGCGATCACACTGTGCATCACGGCGTCTTTCGCGGATTTCGTGTAGGAGCGGACAAGGCCACCGGTCCCAAGAAGCGTCCCGCCGAAATACCGCGTCACCACGACGAGGACATCCGTCAGTCCTTCTCCGTCAAGTACCGCGAGCATCGGATGCCCTGCGGTTCCCGAGGGCTCGCCGTCGTCGGATGCTTTCTTCAGCTCTCCCTTTTTTCCGAGAATATAAGCAAAGCAGTGATGGCGCGCATCATAATGCTTCTTCCGGATGCCGGACAGCACAAGAAGCGCTTCCTCCTCGCTCTCCACGTGGTGGATTTCCGAGAGGAACCGCGACTTTTTCTCCTCATATACGCCTTCACCGGCGCGGTATACTGTCCTGTAGATTTCGCCCATCACAATCATCTCCGCATTAACCGTTATATTATATAACAATTCCCTTCTTTACACAATCCCCAATTTTCGCCCTGAATAAGGAAAAGCCGCCCGGGAAGAGGTCTTCGCGGACGGTTTAAGAAAAAATACTGTTCAAATATTCCCCCGGTTTTTATTCGATGCGCCGGGCGATGACCGCGAAGCGGCCGGTATAGATATGATAGCTGCAGGTGGAAAGCACCAGGAGCTGGTCGCCGTAGGCAGGCGTCACGCCGAAATCGTACATGGACTGTTCCTTGATGTTCGTAACGAATTCATCAAATTCGGATTCTGTAAGAGAGCCCGCGTATCCGTAGTAAATAAAGCCATTGCCGGGGTAAACGAGCTTGGTCTTCAAGACGCCGAAAATCTCGTAGGTACGGCGCTCCGTCAGCGTTTCAAAGGTAAAGGTCGGATGAGAAAGGCCGAACTCCTCATCCATATAATAATTCAGCGTTCCGAAAAACAGTCCGCTGGACATATTATGGCCGTAAATATAGAAGCAATCGTCGTCGATCGTGGCGCCGGGGCCGATGAAAGGCGTCCCGCCGCGGGAATCCGCACCGTAAATCGTCCGGCGGGAATAATACTCCGGATCTTCGGGCTTGTACATCACCGGATAGTCGATCTTCGTCCCTTCCATGTACAGCCAGCCGATGTAATCCGGATTCACATCGTGAAATGCCGCATACTGTGAAACAAATTCCTTCCCGTCTTCGCCGCTGTAGCCAGACGTACCGCCTTTAACGGCGCCGGAGCCGCCGCCTTCTCCTTCGGGAAGCGTCGCATTCACTGCGTCCCCGCCTTCTTCGGCAGCCGAAGCCGCATATTTTTTCAGGTCATTGATAATGCTCTGCTCGTCATGCGCGTTTCCGTAATAGTCGAGAAGCATATACAAAGAGACGCCGAAGGCCGCCGCAAACACAATCATCAGCACGAGGATCAGGATCCTGAATGCTTTTCTTTTCTTCCCGGCGGGAGCTTCCGCCTGATTCTTCTTCCCCATATTGACCTCAGTCCTGAACTGCCCCTTCCTGCGCTTTAGCCTGGAGAAAGGCGTTTTTTCGAAAACGATCCGATAAATCAAAAACACTAGAAACGAATATGATCCATTCTTTCGCGGATATTCCGCCTGTAAACAGGGACATTTTACTAAAAAATGTCCGTTTCGTCAATCTGCGCCGCCGACTTGTCAGAAAATTTTCACAGTTTTTACGTCCGCTGTCCAAAAAAAGGCTCTCCCCATGCTTAACGGCATTGTGCAAGTGCTACAGAGATTTAAAAAAATCCGATTTCATTATTGACAATCAGTACCAATCACAATATACTAAAGATAATTCAGAACCCGGAGGTGATCTTATGGGAAAATATGTTATTAAACAGACAAAGAGCGGCGCTTTCCGCTTCAATCTCAAAGCCGGAAACGGCGAGATCATCGGAACGTCCGAAAATTACACAGCGCTGAAGACCTGCGAGAACGGTATCGCCAGTGTCGCAAAGAACGCTCCTCTTGCAGCCATCGAAGACCAGACCGTCGAGGGCTTCGCGAAGGAAAAACACCCGAAGTTCGAGATTTATCTTGACAAGTCCGAGGAATTCCGCTTCCGCCTGAAAGCTCCGAACGGCGAAATCATTCTTGCAAGCGAAGGCTACAAATCCAAAGCCGGATGCAAGAACGGTATCGAGAGCGTCAAGAAGAACGCAGAATCCGAGACAGTCAATCTCACCGAGGAGGCCTGAGGCACCAGGCTTTTCCTGCCGTTTCATAAAAAACACCTTCCCACGAAAAGAGCCTTTATGCGGGGCCTATTCCGGACAGGAAGGTGTTTTTTATGAAATCCGGTTCATTTTATCAGCCGAAGAGTCCTCTCTTCTGATAGGGCTCCGACTGATACGAGGTCAGCTTATAACCGGTTTCGCCGATCACTGCGGAGAGTTTTTCTTCCGGAATTTCCTCTTCCGCCACAATCTCGGTCAGACCCTTTTTATGTGAAGAGCTGACCTTTTTCACAGTAAACGCGTTCCTGATCGCTTCATTCACATGTGCCTCGCACATATTGCACATCATTCCGTCTACGCCAAGTGTAATCTTAACCATTTTTTCTCCTCCGTCTATTTTTCTTTAATGATTCTTTTTCTTTATCAGTACCGCGAGAAGAATGGCGGCGGTAACAGCAAGAAGCGTTCCTGCCGCCGCCGGAATCGCCCAGAGCGGGAGTGACTTTGCAGGACCTGGAAGAGGCCCGGCCGTCTCTTCTGTTGATTCGTCAGCGTCCCGGGTTTTCACGGCTTCCGTCTCCTCTTTTTCCGAACTCCCCACTGGCAGCGAAGAACTCGCGGTTTCCGTCTCCTCTTTTTCCGAACTCCCTGCCGTCGGCGAAGAGCTTTCCGTATGCTCTTTTATTTCCGTGCTGTCCTCCAGGTAAACGATATCCAGAACTGTCCGCTCCCTGCTGTCTCTTTCCGGCGCGCCTTCCGGCCAGAGATCCTCGGCCGCAAGGTCGGGCGTTTCGAGGCATATCCACCCGTAATGCCCGTACCAGTAGTCGACATAGCCCCATTTTCTGCCTTTTTCGTCTGTATAGGCAAGATAGGTGCCGACCGGTTCATTCTGAAGTCCGCCATCGGTAAATTCCACTTTTTCGGCAATGGTGCTTCCCGGCCACAGATAGAAGTAGACGGTATCTTCTCCGTTTTCACCGTTTACGAGATTCTGTTCCTCCGTAATATCGCCACCGTAGTCTCTTAGGAAGCTTTCCGTGGAATAGCTCCTCCACAGAAGATTCGTGGGAAGCCAGCCTTTATAAAAATTTCCGTCATGATAATATTCCGTATAGGCCCATTCGCCGCCCTTCGGATTGTGGTAGATATAATACACCCACATACGGATGCCCGGCTCATTAAACTCATATACGATCTCGTCCGAATCAGGCTCCGCAAGCATCCGGATTCCGCCGTAAGCGTTGGTTTCCCAGGTTTTTTCTTCTTTGGTGCAGTCTTTGCTGTGCTCTGCGTAAAACTCATCTTCCGGTTCGTAAATCACATCCGCACCGGCCGGAAGCCCCGGAAGAAAAAAGAGTATTCCCGCCGTGAGTGCCGCCGCAGCAGCGCGGAGCATCCTTCTCGTAATTTCGGTCACCTTCATAATGTCTCGTATAATCCAATCATCAGAGATGGTGGTTGGATTTTTCCTTT
>CAMVNR010000140.1 GCA_947168905.1 uncultured Lachnospiraceae bacterium | reverse complement strand
AAACGGGAGAAAGGAAAAATCCAACCACCATCTCTGATGATTGGATTATACGAGATTTATGAAGAGAATTGGTCTGAACCGGGACTGGACCTTTGATTACGGCTTAAAGAGTTCCTTTTCGCACGGCCCGTCCGAAACACAGAAAAACGTTAACCTGCCGCATGACTACATGATTGAAAGCGATGTTTTCCCGGAAGCGGCACCCGGCCCCGCAAGCGGCTATTTTACCGCCGGAGTCGCGCATTATACCAAAAAGGTGCTGGTCCCCGCCGAGTGGGAAAACGAACTCGTTTTCCTGCATTTCGATGGCGTCATGATGAATGCGACGGTCGAAATCAACGGTTCGAAAGCCGCACTGCAGCATTATGGCTATGCTCCCTTCACGGTTGAAATCACACCCTATATCTACTTCGGTAAGGAAAACACGATTACTGTCACCGTCAATCCTTCGATGCAGCCAAACTCCCGCTGGTATTCCGGCGCGGGACTGTACCGAAGCGCCGAGCTTCTCCACGCGCCGAAGGTCTTCCTGAAAGAGGACGGCATCTATGGGTATACCAAGGAAATCGAATATGACGGCGAGGGAAAAGCTGTCAGCGCTTTTCTGAATGTCTCTGCGGACATCGTTAACCGGACAGAAAAAAATATGCTTTCGGAAGTGACGTTCTCTCTGTATGAAGACTGTGATGAGGACTGCTTAAAGGAAGCCGCTCCGGTCATTTCCCGCACGACCCGGATCCAGCTGAATCCCGGTACGGAAGAAACCGCCTATTACACCCTGACGCTTGACGATCCGAAGCTCTGGGACGCAGAGACGCCGAACCTCTACCGCCTGGCAGTCACTGTCCGTCCCGCCGGGGAATTCCGGACGCACATTCTTCCGCTTCCCGAGGAGCTTATAACAACAGACTGCGGCTCGGTGCTTTTCGGCATCCGCACCGTTCAGGCAGATGTGAAGCACGGCCTCAGGATCAACGGAAAGGTCACGAAACTGAAAGGTGGCTGCCTGCATCACGACAACGGCCTCTTAGGCGCCGTATCGGTCTTTGACGCGGAATACCGCAAGCTTTCGATTCTGAAGTCTCTCGGCTTCAACGCGGTCCGCACCACGCACAATCCGCCCTCATCGGCTTTTGTCGAGGCCTGCGACCGGCTCGGCATGTACATCTTCGACGAGGCCTTCGATGCCTGGGGCATGGGCAAGCAGCCCGGCGACTACAACCAGTTCTTCGAGACGGACTGGGAGAAGGATTTACAGGCCTTCGTGCGCCGGGACCGCGTACATCCCTCGGTCATCATCTGGTCGACCGGCAACGAAATCACCGAGAGAGGCGGCCTCGGAAACGGCTATACCCTTGCATCAAGACTCGCGGAAACCGTGAAGGCACTGGATCCTTCCCGTCCCGTTTCGAACGGCATCTGCTCTTTCTGGAACGGCCTGGACGAAGAAATGATGGCCGACGCCTTCCGTAAAATGATGGAAGCCGCACAGTCAGGCAATATCCAGAACATTAACTACGGTGGAAAGAACGATACGACCTGGGAAGACTATACCGAAGCCTTCACGAACGGTCTGGATATCGTCGGATACAACTACCTTGAAAACAAATACGAAGACGACCACAAGCGCTTCCCGGAGCGCGTCATTCTCGGCTCCGAGAACTATCCGCGCGAGATCGGTATTCACTGGCCGATGATTGAAAACACGCCCTATCTCATCGGCGATTTCACCTGGACCGCGGCGGACTACATCGGAGAAGCCGGCATCGGCAAATCCGTCTTCGTGGAGCCGGACGATCCGATTCTCGCGCGCGGCCGCTTCGCGCTCTCCTCTCACACCTCCGTCTACCCCTGGCGCCTTGCGAACGACGCGGACATCGATATCTGCGGAAATATCCTGCCGCAGGGCCAGTACCGGAAGGTTGTCTTCGGCTCGCCGGAAACCTTTGTCTTCTCCTATGATCCGGATTACTTCGGGAAGTGTGAAATTATCAGTCCCTGGGGCTTCACTGCTGTAAAGAAGTCCTGGAACTGGGAAGGAAAGGAAGGAAAGAAGGTCCAGATTGCCGTCTTCTCCCGCGCACAAGAGGTGGAAGTGATTGTAAACGGCGAATCCCTCGGCAGGAAAAAAGCCGGTGAAGCGCCTGTTTCCGAAATGCCGATGAGCTTTTTATTCGACACCCTGTATGCACCCGGGACCGTGGAAGCCGTGAGCTACGAAAACGGCTCGGAAATCTCCCGTGACCTGCTTGCGACTACAGGAGCGCCTTATGCCATCCGTCTGACGGCCGAGAAGGACTCCGCCGCCGCGGACGGTGAAAGCCTCATCTATGTCCCGGTTACAGTTATAGACAAGGACGGAAACCCGGTTCCCGGGGCAGCATTCCGGCTATCCGCCGCGCTTGAAGGCACCGCATTTACGCTTGCAGGCTTCGGCTCCGGAAATCCGGTAACTGATGAGAACTATACGAAGGGCACCTTCACCTCCTTTGACGGAAAGGCGCTCGCGATCCTCCGCACCGGATACGAAGCGGGCACTTCTGTACTGAAAGTGGAAGGCGAGGGCCTTATTCCCGCTGAAATTACGGTAAACGCCCGGTAAAACCTCCTTTTACAGACATCGGGGTTCTTTCACAAACAGAATGGCAGGATGGGAAACAAAACCGCTTTCCCATCTTGCTTTTTTTGTGCTTTGCATGTATAATGTAAAAGGAATAAGTTGGATTTCATCCGATCGCGCAGTTCGGATGATGCACATATCAGTCCCCCCGCGGACTGAGAAAAATACTACAGAAAGAGGTATACGTAAGTATGGCAGCAATTGATTTCGCGAAGTACGGCATCGAGAACGTAGGCAAGGTCTACTACAATCCTTCGTATGAAGACCTGTTTAAGGATGAGATGAACCCGGATCTGACAGGCTATGACAAAGGTCAGCTGACTGAGCTCGGCGCCGTCAACGTCATGACCGGCATCTATACCGGCCGTTCTCCCAAAGACAAATTCATCGTTATGGATGAGAACTCAAAGGACACTGTCTGGTGGAATTCTCCCGAATATCCGAACGACAACCATGTAGCGACTCAGGAAGCTTTTGCAGCCTGCAAGGAAATTGCGCTTAAGGAACTCTCCGGCAAGGATCTGTATGTCGTCGACGCATTCTGCGGCGCGAATAAGGACACTCGTATGGCAGTTCGTTTCATCATGGAAGTCGCATGGCAGGCTCATTTTGTCCGCAATATGTTCATCAAGCCCACAGAGGAAGAGCTTGCTGACTTTGCTCCGGATTTCACCGTTTACTGTGCTTCCAAGGCGAAGGTTGAAAATTACAAAGAGCTCGGCCTGAATTCCGAGACCGCGGTTATCTTCGACATTACCCGCCGCGAGCAGATCATCCTGAACACCTGGTACGGCGGCGAGATGAAGAAGGGTATGTTCTCGATGATGAACTACTACCTGCCCTTAAAGGGCATCGCTTCGATGCACTGCTCCGCCAACACCGATATGAACGGTGAGAACACCGCTATCTTCTTCGGTCTTTCCGGAACCGGCAAGACCACCCTTTCCACCGATCCCAAGAGACTTCTGATCGGCGACGACGAGCACGGCTGGGACGACAACGGCGTCTTCAACTTCGAGGGCGGCTGCTACGCGAAGGTTATCAACCTTGACAAGGATTCCGAGCCGGACATCTACAACGCCATCCGCCGCGATGCGCTTCTGGAGAACGTTACCGTGGATGCAGAAGGCAAGATCGATTTCGCCGACAAGAGCGTTACCGAGAACACCCGTGTCTCCTATCCGATCGACCACATTGAAAACATTGTACAGAAGGTTCGCCCGATTTCCGCAGGTCCCGATGCCGACAACGTCATCTTCCTGTCCGCGGATGCATTCGGCGTACTGCCTCCGGTATCGATCCTGACCCCGGATCAGACCAAGTACTACTTCCTGTCCGGCTTCACTGCAAAGCTCGCGGGAACCGAGCGCGGCATCACCGAGCCGACGCCGACCTTCTCCGCATGCTTTGGTCAGGCATTCCTGGAGCTTCATCCGACGAAATACGGCGAAGAGCTCGTGAAGAGAATGCAGAAATCCGGCGCAAAGGCTTATCTTGTGAACACCGGCTGGAACGGCACCGGAAAGCGGATCTCCATCAAGGATACCCGCGGTATCATCGATGCCATCTTAAACGGTGATGTGTTAAAGGCTCCGACCAAGAAGATCCCGCTCTTTGACTTCGAAGTGCCGACAGAGCTTCCCGGCGTGGACAGCGGCATTCTGGATCCGAGAGACACTT
>CAMVNR010000139.1 GCA_947168905.1 uncultured Lachnospiraceae bacterium | reverse complement strand
CATTTTCCTTGATTTCGAAGATACTGCTGTCCTGAATGCCATTCCGGATGAAATGGCACTGCTGAACTATATTGACAGCCATCGAAAAGAGTCATTATGCTACGTATTTCTTGATGAAGTTCAGAGAGTAGAGGGATGGGCTGGAGCGTGCCGTACCCTGCGGATCAGGAACTGCTCTGTATTTATCAGCGGTTCAAACTCCAGGCTTTTATCCAGGGAATTTACGAAAGAACTTTCAGGAAGATATGTTCCTTTTCGGATCAGGCCATTTGTCTATAGAGAACTTGCCGAATACGGAAAAGAACTTGGGAAAGAAATCACCCTCACCGATTATATTATCTGGGGCGGATTTCCCAAACGAATCGAATACAGCGGCGAGAGCGGCCAGCGAATCTATCTGAATGAGCTGAACGAGACCATAATTCTGAATGATATCATTAACCGGTATAAGATCAGGAAAACCGAGATCTTTAAACGGCTGGCCAACTTTATATTCCTGTCAAATGGCAGAATCCTTTCCGCCAGGTCCGTGGAGAAATATATGAGAGGAGCGGGTCTGCCCTGCTCCGTCACAACGATTACCAAGTATATCGGATATCTGGAAGAAGCCTACGCAATAGGGACCATAAAGAAGTATTCGGCCAAATCCAGACGTGAATTGGAATACTATCTCAAGGTTTACGATGAGGATGTCGCCCTGAATTCCATCCGTGTTATGAATAACCGGTACGATCTTACTCATAATTTTGAGAACGTCGTTTTTAATGAACTTCTTTATATGGGCTACAGCCTTCAGGTTTATCATGACGGGTCTCAGGAAATAGATTTCGTGGCTAACAAGGGTAATAAGCAGTACTATATCCAGGTTGCTTATTCTGTGGCTGAAGAGAAGGCTTACGAGAGAGAGTTCGGGGCTTTTTCAAAGCTGGACAATTCCTGTCAGAAAATCGTTATTACGAATGACGATATTGATTACAGCACCAGTACTGTGCGTCATATAAAGTTCAGGGATTTTGTGAATATGGACGAATTAGAATGAAGGAGACCGCTATGCCTGACACATACCTCCCCGGCGATACCCGGCATCGTCATTTTTCTCAGACAGGAGCTTATGAATCAGCCAGAGTCTCTGTTCTCCCTGTAAAATAGCGAGGAAACGTAAATGTCGGAAATACTGAAAATCGCTGTGTGCGATGACCTTACCGAGGATCGAAGCTATATTGAAAAAATGGTCAGAGCATGGGCAGAAGGCGCGGACGAGCCCGTGGAAATCCATAGCTTCCCGTCTGCGGAGGCCTTCCTTTTTGCCTATGAGGAGGAAAAGGACTACACCATCCTTCTCCTCGATATCGAGATGGGCGGGATGGACGGCGTCGCGCTCGCGCGTAAAATCCGCGCCGCGGACCCGGCGGTGCAGATCGTGTTCATCACGGGATATTCGGACTATATCGCCGAAGGCTACGAGGTCGAGGCGCTGCACTACCTCCTGAAGCCGGTGCGGGAAGAAAAGCTTTCGGAGGTCCTTTCGCGCGCTCTTCAGAAATACCGGGAGAATGAGCGCATGATCGCGTTGGAGCTTTCCGGAAGCATGGAGCTCGTGCCGCTTCGGGAAATCCGTTATCTGGAGGTTTTCAGGAATTATACAACCGTACACGCCGGGCACGAATACACCGTAAAGAAAACGCTCGGCGAGTTTGAAAAGGAGCTTTCGGATGCGCGTTTTTACCGGGTCTCGCGCTCGCTTCTCGTGAATCTTCTGCAGATCCGCCGGGTTTCCCGGGAGGAAATCGTCCTGAAAAGCGGCGAATCCATCCCGCTCCCGCGCGGCAAATACGAGGAGCTGAACCGTGCGATTATACGAATGCTGTAAAGGAGAACGACCATCATGTCAATTCTGACGAGACATTCCGAGAAAAAGCTGGCCGCCTACCAGCGGGAGCTTCTCGATACGCACTACCGCGAGGTCGACAATATGTACCGCAAAATGCGCGGCTGGCGCCATGACTACAGGAGCCATATCCAGGCGATGAAGGCCTATGCGGCTGCAGGGGATCTCGAGGCCATTTCGCGCTACCTTGACAGGCTCGACGAAGACCTGACGACGGTCGATACGGTCATTAAGACTGGAAACGCGATGACCGACGCGATCTTAAACAGCAAGATTTCACTCGCAAAATCCCGCGGGATACCGGTTCAGGCGGACGCGCATATCCCGGTGAAGCTCAGAATTTCCGAGATTGATCTCTGCGTGATCCTCGGGAATCTGTTCGACAACGCGATCGAAGCCTCGATGGCGCTTCCGGAAGAAAAGCGACTGATCCGCGTCTATATGGACATGAAGGGCACACAGCTCTATATCCACTTCACGAATTTCACGGCTTCGAAAAAACAGCAGAAGCAGAACGGCCGCTTTGCCTCCACGAAGGGTGCGGGACATGGCTTCGGACTCCTTCGGATCGACCGCATCATCGAAGCAAACGGCGGCTATCTTTCCCGGAATTCCGAGGACGGCGCCTTCACGACGGAGATCCTCCTGCCGCAGTGAGGTATAGGACACAACTCGTCCCCGAAAACAGACGATTCATCCCCGAAAGCCGCCGCGCCGCCTGAAACCGTGCTATACTCCCTCGCTGTAAGGAGGTGATTTCTCTTGAATTCCCAAAAACCGAAATACAATACCATAGAGAACAGTTTCTGGATGATCCGCATCGCGAAAGAGGCGAAGGAGCTTCAGGTGCCGCTCACAGCGGCGGGACTTGCGGCAACGGCGGTCCTTCAGAGTACAGTCGGGCTTCTTCTCCCGCCGGCGGTGCTCCGCGTGATCGAAAGGAAAGGCAGCGTCTGGGAGCTTCTTTCTACAGTCCTTCTCTTTACTGCCGCGCTGATAATCGCAGCCGCCGCGCACCGGTATCTCGACACGATTCAGCTGTATCCGCGCGTCACGGTCCGGACGGCGATCCTCGGGAAGATCAATAAAAAGTGCGCAACGACCTCGTATGCAAATCTCTTTGACGAGCATTTTGAAAAGCTTCGGGAGAATGCCCAGACCGCCACGATGTCCAACAATCAGGCCACGGAGGCGAGCTGGAATACGATGACGCTTCTTCTGCAGGGCCTGTTTGGCTTCATTGTCTACCTGTTTCTGATGGCAGCGCTTCCCTGGTGGGTGCTTCTTTTTGTTTTCGTGCTTTCGGTATCGCTTCTTCTTCCGGGGCAGAAGCTCTCCATGTACCGCTATCAGCATCAGGAGGAGCTCGCCGCGCACGAGAAGCGGATTTATTATCTCTGTGAAGACACGGTGAAGCGCGAGTTTTTGAAGGATATCCGGATCTTCGGCCTGCGGCCGTGGATCATCGAGCTTACCGACCGGGCGGTGGATGCCTATTACGCATTTCACCGGCGGGCGTCGGCGCGGGAGCTGATAACGAGTCTTCTTGCGGTCCTTGTGACCTTTCTTCGAAACGGAATCGCCTATGCGGTCCTGATCGGAATGGTGCTTCGGCGCGAGATTGATATTTCTGCGTTTCTTTTGTACTTCACGGCAATCGAGGGCTTTTCATCCTTCGTCGGCACCATTGTCGAGAATCTCGTAAAGCTGCACAGAGAGAGCCTGGACCTTTCCCTTGTCAGGGAGTTTCTGGAGTTTCCGGAGCCCTTCCGTTTTCAGAACGGGAAGCCGGTTCCTGAGGAAAAAGAATACACACTCGAGCTCCGTCACGTTTCTTTCCGTTATCCCGGCGCTTCGGAGGATACGCTTCACGATATCAGCGTCACCCTGCATCCCGGCGAAAAGCTGGCGATCGTGGGCTTAAACGGTGCCGGCAAGACGACGCTTGTGAAGCTCCTTGCCGGCTTCCATGATCCGACGGAGGGCGCGGTCCTCTTAAACGGAACGGATATCCGGGAATTTAACCGCGAAGACTATTACCGGCTCTTTTCCGCGGTATTCCAGACCTTCAATCTGATGGCCGTGACCGTGCGGCAGACCATCGCGCAGACGACGGAAGGGATTGACGATCTGCGCGTCCGGAAGTGTATCGAGGACGCGGGGCTGACAGAGAAGGTAAGCTCGCTGAAAAACGGCCCGGATACGCTGTTGAACCGCGAGGTATACGAGGAGGCCGCGGAATTCTCGGGCGGCGAAATGCAGAAGCTGTGCCTCGCCCGCGCGCTCTATAAGGACGCGCCATTTGTCTTCTTAGATGAACCGACGGCGGCGCTTGATCCGCTCGCGGAGGAAGATATTTACCGGAAATACGACAGCTTTACGGAAGGAAAGTCTTCGGTATTCATTTCACACAGACTCGCGTCGACCCGCTTCTGCGACCGGAT
>CAMVNR010000138.1 GCA_947168905.1 uncultured Lachnospiraceae bacterium | reverse complement strand
ATAATAAAAGAAAAACCTGTTGACCGGTATCTGCATTTATTCCAAAACGGAGGAAACACGATGATCAGCGATCAGAAAGCCTGGCTTGAAAAAATTGATGAAGTCATTGCAAAAGGACCGTACTCGGCGGACTGGGAGAGTCTGTCGAAGCATGAAACCCCGGCGTGGTTCAGGGACGCGAAGCTCGGGATCTTTATCCACTGGGGCCTCTACAGTGTGCCGGCCTTTGCGAATGAATGGTATTCGCGGAATATGTACCTTCAGGGCACGCCGGAATTCGAACATCATGTGAAGACCTACGGGCCGCATAAGGAGTTTGGCTACAAGGACTTCATTCCGATGTTTAAAGCGGAGAAGTTTGACGCCGCGAAGTGGATTGAGCTCTTCAAAAAAGCCGGGGCCCGCTATGTGATTCCGGTCGCGGAGCACCACGACGGCTTCCAGATGTACCGTTCGGAGATTTCCGACTGGAATGCTGCTGTGATGGGCCCGAAGCGCGATATTCTGGGCGAGCTGACAGCGGAAATGAAAAAGCAGGGACTCGTGAACGGCGCGTCGACACACAGGATCGAGCACTGGTGGTTCATGGGCGGCGGCAGACATTTTGAGAGCGACATTACGGATCAGGAAAAACGCGGCGATTTCTACTGGCCGGCGGTTTACGAGCAGCCGGAAAACATGGACGACTCCTTCTTCGAGCCGGCACCGAGCGAAGAATTCCTGAATGACTGGATGATCCGGACCTGCGAGCTCATTGATAATTACAGGATCCATGAACTGTATTTCGACTGGTGGATTCACCACAGCGCGGCGCGGCCGTATCTTCAGAAAATCGCGGCGTATTACTACAACCGCGCGGCCGAGTGGGGCGAGGAGGTGCTGATTGCCTATAAACATGACTCCTTCGCCTTCGGGACGGCGCTTGTCGATATCGAGCGCGGCCAGTTCTCCGAGGTGCAGTCCTTCCCCTGGCAGACCGATACTGCGATCGCGAAGAACTCCTGGTGTTATACGGAGGGCAATGATTATAAGAAGCCCTGGAGTATTCTCTGTGATTTTGTGGACGTCGTGTCGAAAAACGGGACGATGCTCTTAAATGTCGGCCCGAAGGCGGACGGAACGATCTCCGAGGAAGACACGAAGGTGCTCCTCTCGATCGGTGAATGGCTTGACAAAAACGGTGAGGCCATCTACGGCTCCCGCCCATTCCGGTATGCGCAGGAAGGCCCGACCAGACAGGTGGAGGGGCAGTTTACCGACGCGGTGGACAAGGTCTATACGAAAGAGGACTTCCGCTTTACGACAAATCACGGAAAGATTTACGCCGCCTGCATGCGTACCCCCGAGGATGGAAGCATCCTCATTAAAACGCTCGGAAGAAAGGCGCATACGGCAGACTCGAAGTTTTTCGGAATTATCGAGGACGTCGATGTCCTGGGCTTTGACGAAAAACCGGAATGGAAGGAAACGCCGGAAGGACTGGAGATTCGGACAAAAACCGTGAAGAGCGACTGCCCGGTATTCTTCCGGATCACGGTAAGATAAACGGGCGCTGTCTTCAGAGGGAGGTTTTTTATGAGAGACGAACATGAGAACAGGGCAATTGACCTGAAAAAGGTCCGGATTACGGACGACTTCTGGAAGACAGAGCAGGAGCTCGTGCGAAATGAAGTCATCCCTTATCAGTGGGAGGCCTTAAACGACCGGGTGGAAGGTGCGGCGCCAAGCTATGCGATGCACAACTTCCGCGCGGCGAAGGCGCTTCGGGCGCGCTCGAAGGAGCCGGGATTCATAGCTCCGGTTTTCGGTGATGTTCCCTTTGAGGTGCTTCCCGAGGATCCCGCACACCCGGACCCGTCGAAGTTCTATGGCTATCTTTTCCAGGATACGGATTTCTATAAATGGATTGAAGCGGTCGCGTATTCTCTGACCGTACATCCGGACCCCGCTCTTCAGGAAACCGCAGACGAAGCAATCCGGATCATTGAGGGCGCGCAGGCTGAGGACGGCTATCTGGATACTTACTATATCCTGAACGGACGGAATGCCGAGTTCACGAATCTTCGGGACAATCACGAGCTTTACTGCTTCGGGCATCTGACGGAAGCGGCGGTCGCCTATGTACAGGCAACGGGAAATGCCCGGCTTCTCAGGGTGGCAGAACGCTATGCCGCGTATATTTCATCGAAAATCGGCGCCGAGGAAGGAAAAAAGCACGGCTATCCCGGGCACGAGATTGCCGAGATGGCGCTGGTCCGGCTCTATGAGGAAACGGGAAATACAGATTACCTCGCGCTTGGCCGCTATTTCATCGATGAGCGCGGCAAGGAGCCGAAGTATTTCGCGCTGGAGGGACATCCGCAGCATGATTATGAGAAGCCGAATCCGATCTTCTCCTATTACCAGGCGCATCTGCCGGTGCGCGAGCAGGACGAAGCCATGGGACATGCGGTCCGGGCGGTCTATCTGTACAGCGGAATGGCGGACATTGCGCGGCTGACGGACGATGAATCGCTGAAAGCAGCCTGCAGGAAGCTTTTTATGAGCATCAGCCGGGATAAGATGTATATCACGGGCGGCATCGGCTCCACCCATATCGGAGAAGCCTTTACCTTCCCCTATGACCTTCCGAACGACACCGCCTATACGGAATCCTGCGCCTCCATCGGACTCGTGTTTTTTGCGCGGAGAATGCTTCAGATGGAGCCGAAGAGCGAGTACGCGGACGTAATGGAACGGGCGCTTTATAACGGCGTGCTTTCCGGAATCGCCCTGGACGGAAAAAGCTTCTTCTATGTGAATCCACTGGAGGTCTGGCCGGAAGCTTCCCGCCGGGACGCGAGGAAGCTGCATGTAAAGAATGTCCGCCAGAAATGGTTCGGCTGCGCCTGCTGCCCGCCGAACATCGCACGGCTTCTTGAGTCTGCGGGCGCGTATGCCTTCACAGAAAGCGGCGATACCCTGTATACACACCTTTACATCAGCAGCGAAGTGACGAAAACGGTCGGGGACAGGGAAGTCCGGGTGAAACTGGATGTCACAAGAAGCGACCCGTCGAAATGGACAGTGCGTATCGTGACGGAGGCCTGCGGCGCGGATTTCAGGCTTGCGCTTCGGATCCCCGGCTGGTGCCGCGGGAAGTACAGCTTAAGCGGTGCCGGTTCAGACAGCGTCTCGGAGAAAGACGGCTATTTATACCTTTGCATGAACAACGAGGAGAGGAGCGAAACGCTGCTGGAGCTTTCGTGCCCGGTGCGCTTCATGCGCGCTGACACCCGAGTCCGGGAAAACAGCGGCAGAATCGCCGTGACCTACGGACCCTATGTGTACTGTCTGGAGGAAAAGGACAACGGACCGGATTTGAATCTTCTTACGATCGGGCGGGAGGTCCGGCCGGAAGAGGTTACATTCGAAGAGACGGAAATTGCGGGGCGGAAAGCCAGAATGCTCCTGGTGCCCGGTCTTCGCGAGGAGGCAGAGACAAATCAGGGACTGTACTTCGACGCTGAAGACGAAAAGGCGGAACCGAAAACGCTGAAGATGATTCCCTATTTCATGTGGGCAAACCGGGGCGAGAACGAAATGCAGGTATGGATCCGGCAGGGATAAAAATGCGGGAAGAAAGGAAGCAGCATGAAGAACCTTCGGGAAATGATTCTGAACACAATCATACCGGAAAATGAAATTGCGCTGTATTACCTCGGGCAGGAAGGCTTCATCTTCAAATTCCGCGGGAAAGCGATCCTTGTCGACGGATATCTCACGGGACTGCTTTATGATCCGAAGCTTGGCTGGGGGAGAAATTACCTTTCCCCTCTTCTGCCGGAGGAGACGGACTTTGTCGATTATGTTTTCTGCTCGCACGACCATATGGACCATACGGATCCCCGGACGATTGCCGGTATTCTGTCGGTAAACAGCCATGCGGCTTTTATCCTTCCGGCCGCCTATGCGGATAAGGGGGTGAACGAATACGGAGTCCCGAAGGAGCGGATCATCCCCGCGCATGCGGGGGAAGAGCTGCGGCTTTTTGACGGTTTTTCTGTCCGCCCTGTCCCGGCGGCGCATGAAGAGCTGCATCGGGACGAAAACGGGGACTATTTCGAAATGGGCTATGTCTTTAATTTCGATTCGGTCCGGGTGTATCATGCGGGTGACTGCTGCGTATATGAAGGGCAGAAGGAGCTTGTCGGCGCGGTTGATATCGCCATGCTTCCCGTGAACGGGCGCTCGTATTACCGGCTGCATGACGATGTGATCGGGAATATGACGCTGGAGGAGGCGGTCACGTTCGCGCGGGACGCCAAGGCCGGGCTGTTCATCCCGATGCACTTCGATCTCTTCCCTTCGAATTCGATCCCGGCGGGCTATATCCCGGAGGCT
>CAMVNR010000137.1 GCA_947168905.1 uncultured Lachnospiraceae bacterium | reverse complement strand
ACGGCACGTACGGTGGTGTGAGAGGGGGATTGATTTCCCCCTACTCAATTTTTATTAATTTGCTGGACATTTGTTGGACATGCTGTGGTAAAACATGCCTGTAATCAAATAATACGGCGATACGCCTTACATTAAAGGAGAACATCTTATGGCACGCGAAGTCAATCCCGAATTAAATTGTACCGGTCTTGTAAGGCCCAGGATTCCCGAAGACGCAGCATATACGGAGGCCCCGGGTCAGGCTCCCGTAACCCTCGAAATTGTGAATCAGCTGAACGCACTGGATGACCCCAGAGTCCGTCTTGTGGAGGATATCGGCGTCCGGGTTCTGGAGGACGACAGCACGGAAGCCGAGGACAATATCCCGCGCTTATTTGTCCTCACGGCAAATCCCGATGATCCCAGGGCAGACGAAGTGAAGGATCTCAGATCCGCCGGAATCCGTTTCGGATCCGTGGAGTTCTGGAAAGAAGTCCAGAAGGGCAATATTTTTGCCTACCCTGCCGGTTCGGCAAATCCTGTTCAGCTCCGTCTGGACACCTCGATTCCCGGTAAGCCTGTATTCGGCTACAGCAAACCGATTGATCCTGAGGATATTCCCATGCGCGAGCATCCGATTCCGGATCCTGCACCCTCACGGCCGGGCCGTTTTACGAGATGGCTCAACAGAACGCTCGGTCTTTTCCAGGGAACCATCGATCAGTATAACCGGAAGGTACAGGACTACGAGGATTATCAGCAGCGCAGGAATTCTCTTTTGAATCCTATCCGCCAGCAGACAGAAGCAAGAAGCAGCAACCAGCATCTGAACCGGGAAAACGCCAAAGTAAATCAGCGTCTGAAAGCTGAGGATGACGCGAAATTATCAACAGTAACCGTTGACAGCACCGGGAAGTATATTACGGAACTGTACGGCACGAAGCCTGTAAGACACGCGCATTTCACGCTGGAAGATGTCCCGGAGAAACAGAGGCCGCTGTCAAAATACAGCAAAAGTCAGTTTGACGAACTGAAGCCGTATGATCTGGAACTTGATAAAATCAAGATCGGAAATTCCGGCACTTCAGTCACGGAAGAGGATTTTGCTGCCGTCAGTATGTTCGCCGCCACTCAGTACAAGCATATGAAAAATGCGCTGGATCATAACAAGGAAGAAGCCGACTGGATGCTTGATGATCTGAAGGCCTATGAAATCAGTGATCCCGAGCAGCGCCGGGCTGACAGCATCAACACCATGGTCACGATGGATATTGTCAGAGATATTTCAGGCCCGCGTGAGAATATCGGCAATTTCTTCAAAGATGTCTTTCAGCCGGCGCGTGAAGAAGCGAAGGAAGCTTTTGAAAATTATAAACTGGCTTCTTCAGCGGAGAATGCCGCCGAGCGTAAGAATCTGAAGTCCGGACTCGGTTCGCTCATCGCAGTCGGCGTAAACAGCGCCGCAAACTATGTGAAGAACAAAGCCACCCTGTCGCATCAGGACCGTCAGATGGTTCTTCAGGCAGGCCGGCTCATCAATATGATGGAGAAGGATCCTGAGCTTAAGGCCATCGCAGAGGAAAAAGGCCTGAACCCGGAGAAACTGAAATCCGTTCAGGGTATGATCGTGTATGACAAACTGGCGCGCGACCGGGACCTCGCCGTCCAGAAGCTGAAGACGGCAGTTGCTTACGGAACCCCCCTGTCAAAGGAACAGAAGAAGGACTGCGCCGAGAAAATCATCAAGGCGGGAACCTTTGAAGCGATGTTTAAGAGCGGATATTCGATCAACTCCGAAAAAGGGGATTACAAGAGGCTGTATGACAAGCTGATGAATCCCGATAATCTGAAAATGGCTCCCCAAAAGAAACATCCGGTAACCGGCGCTTTCCTCCAGCTTCCCTGGAAAGAATGCCCTCCGCTTAAAAACGGAAATGTATATATCGGATCTCCCCTGTCGAAAGTTCAGGAGGCACTGCAGATCGAAAAAATGCCGGAGCCGGAAATTGCGGTCCTGATGAGCAATCCGCAGGGGCAGAAATGGCTCGATGATTTTGCCAGAAACCATGTCAGCAGGATGGATCTGGACGAAATGAACTCGGACGCACTCGACAGCAAACTGAAGACGGACCTCGGAAGCGCAAACCTTGTTAAAGAAGGAGCAGACTCCATGATGAAGGTTTTTGCAGCTGAAAAGAAAGCCGAAAAAGGAGAGAAGGGCATGGAGCCCGCAGCAGAAAAGAAGGCAGGAATCCAGCCGGAACAAAACGGCCCCGTTCTTGCATAAATATCACAGCTGTCAGCTAAAAAGCGGCTGCCATAACAGCAGAATGAACCCCATGAAGGTCATTTGCTGTTACCGGCAGCCTCTTTTTTATAGTGCGTATTGAATCTGAGCGCTTCTTCCTGTATAATAATTAAAAATTCGACCGGAGCACCTGCGAAACGGACAGATCCGTTTCGTTTCACTGATTATTCTTGACAAAGAAAGGAGTTTTTGCGGATATGGATTCAACCCCCAGGAAAACGCCGGAATTAAGAATCCGTAAATTCAGCAACGTATACATCGGGACCGGCAACGGTCTTCTGAAAAAAAGCATCAAGAGGAGTACGGATGCGCTCGGAGGCCTTTCGCACTTCATAAAGCCCGGACAGAGCGTATTTATCAAGCCGAATCTGACTGCTACGCAGGAAGCCATCACCGGCGGCGTAACGGATATCGATTTTGTTAAAAAGCTCCTCGAACTCATTCTGGAGGAATGCGAACCGGGGCATATTATGGTCGGGGAAAACACCGGGCAGGGAGGCCAGATGGCCAGATACTTCCAGTCGCACGGCTGGGATGCCATGTGTGAAATGTACGGCGCAGAGCTGGTAGATTTCGAACAGGACGAGTGGGGAGAGTATCCGCTTGATCATGCGATGGCGCTGGACGTTCTTCGACTGCCGAAGAAGGTTGTCGAAGCGGATGTCCTGATCTCGCTCGGCGTTCTGAAGAATCACGATACGGTCTGCGTAACGGGAGGCATCAAGAACAGCTTCGGGCTGCTGTCCATGCTGGACCGTCGTGAAATTCACAGGATGACGGCCATCGAGCAGAGCCTGGTGGACATCGCGCGGATCCGGAAGCCGGATCTGACCCTGATCGACGGACGGATCGGCATGGAAGGGATTGCCGGCGGGTCGCGTTTCGATCACCCGCGTTATGCGAACAGGATCATCGCCGGCGACGATGCGGTCGCTGTGGATGTTGTCTGTGCGCATGTGATGGAACAGAATCCCCGTGTCCGCTACCTGCAGTGGTGTGACGAGTACGGCCTCGGGAATGCCAACCTCGACTATGTGAATTTCCGCGGAATGAGCCTTGAAGAAGCAAAGGTGCGTTTCATGTCTCCGGGGGAACAGATCGCGGAAGTCACCGACGACCGGATCCACATGCATGACCTTGGCGCCTGTTCCCGCTGCATCAGCCTGACGCAGGGGACGCTCGGACGCTTCAGCGATCCGGCGACCATTACCAGACAAACAGATATCGTATACGGCCCGGGAGAGTGGAGAATCGATGAAAAGGACCGTAAGGAAGTCTGTATTCTCGTCGGCGACTGTATCCAGGAGAAATACCGGGATCTCGGAACCTGGATCCCCGGATGTCCGATTGCAGAGGAAAAGCTCTTCAAAGCATTCCATGATAAGGAAGTCCTCTGTCATAAATGTGAGACGCTTGCGCGCGAATTCATCGCACGGCACACGGAGGAAGAGCTTGCCTTCTTACGGGTCCTGGCCTCCAACCAGTCGATTTACCGGGGGAAGGACAACCATTCCGAAGGCACGGACCATGTGCTCCTCATCGGCCGCTGCATGATCGAGTACTGGCACAATCACCGCCGCCGTACACTCGGGGAATTCCGCGAACGCGGAATCACAACCGATTTTAACGACCTCGTCTGCCACATCAACTGCCACAATGTGACCATGGAGCAGGTGGAAGAGGCCTTTGAAAAGCTTCGCGCCCATTATGAAGAGGAGCAGAAATCAGCAAAAAGAAACACGGAGGATGTATAAAAAATGATTAAGATTTACGGTATGCCGACCTGTCCCTACTGCGATTATATCCATGAACAGGTAAAGGGACGTGAAGACGAATTCGAGTACATTAATATCGGCGAAAATATTCGAAACATGAGTGCTTTCACCCGGCTTCGGGACACAAATCCCGTCTTTGACCGCATGAAAAAGATCGGAGACGTCGGTATTCCGGCCTTTGTCTTCGAAGACGGACGGGTTTCCATTGATCCGGCGGATGCGGGACTCATCGAATTCGGAAGCGCCGCCGCGTGCTCCATCGAGGATCACAGAAGCGGAAGGAAAGGCTGCTGACCGGAAGCCCCTCCATAAACAATCCCCTTTTCCTGCAGTTTAAAAAAGACAGCTCCGAAAATCCGTAGAAAAGCGGCTTTCGGAGCTTTTTAGTACCATAAAAGTGTAGTTGTTAGAGAGTAATTAACTCTGACATCTG
>CAMVNR010000136.1 GCA_947168905.1 uncultured Lachnospiraceae bacterium | reverse complement strand
CTGTGGCGAAGGCACGTGAGGCTGGTATCCGCACGGAGATTTTCCCTGATTCATCTCCATCACCGCGGCCAGAAGAACCGCCAGTAATTTCTTAACCATGTTTTTCCTCCTCATCATGTGGTTGATCCGGGAAAATCCCCGCGCGGGCATAAGAAAAAAGCGTGCGCCGTAACTGCCCGCACGCCTTATTATATACGATTTCCCGGTAAAATCAAGGAAAATCTCGTAAAAATCGGGAAAAATAAGAGGGCAGGGCAGTAAAAAGGGCGGCCGTTTTTGGGCCGCCCTGGGGATGTTATTTGTCCTGTACTCCTGCTGGACCTGAAAAGGTGCTGATCAGATACCGGTTTTCGGTCCCGACTCAAACATCTTCGCACGGTCTTTTACGGAGTCATTCCCGGAGATGTTCTTGTTCTCCGCGTTTTTTACAGTAGTCTCGATTTTGCTGTTGATGGAAAGCGAAGGGTTCTGATTCCCGGCTTCCGGCTGATTCTTATTCGCGGAGGAAAGGACCTTTTCACTTGCTTTTACCAGATTGAAGGCAGTTTTGCTGCCGGTACGCAGTTCGTTATGCAGCTGTTCCGTCGTCTTCTTTGTGAGCCCTTCCTGAAGGACGACCTGATCTGCCAGACGGTCAAGCTGTTTCTCTTTGTTGGGATCCGTAAGGTCCATCACGGACTTCGGAGGCTTGCCGTAGACCGCATTCAGCGTGAAGATCGCCGCACCCGCGGTATCCGACCAGATCTTTCCGGGCTTCGGCTGAGGGCGCTTATTAGGATCTGAGCTCCACTGCCTTATCTGTTCCTGCGAGACATTCTGCATTCTGTTCCCAAGATCCGCCTGCTTTAAGATCATCTCTTCCGAAGAGAGGCTTTCCGTATTATCCGTATTCATCTGCAGGACGGAAAGTCTGTACTTTAAGATCGCCTTCGAAGCCTGTTTCTTTTCGTTTTCCGGAAGTTCCTTTCCCTCTGCGTTCGCCTTGGCGAGCTTGTATTCGGCTTCTCTGGCTTCCTTGTCCAGGCGGTTCATGACCTTCATGCCTTCGACAACCTTCAGCTTCTCCTGATCCAACCCGTTCTGAAGCGCCTGTTCCTTCAGCTCCGGATCCTTTTCCATCAGGTCCAGAAGCTTCTCGGACATGACAAAGACGGCCTGATCCTGCTCGGAAACATTTCCGTTAATCATCATGGTGTTCTCCGCGCTCTTGTTGATACCGTCAGCGATGATCTTTGAAAGAGCGGTCTTGTCGCCTTTCTGATAGTCCTGGAAAGCCTTAACGGACATTGCGCGCCCGGCGTTCGTCGTTTTCTTAAAATGCGCGCCGTCGCCGTCTCGGAGGTTGTGAATGAACAGGTCGCCGGTATACATACTTCTTAAGGTGGTTGCGACCATGCGCTTCGCGTCTTTTTCGGAAATTCCGGCACTCTGTAAGCTGGAAACGGCGTGGATGTCAATAGCGCCGGCGGCATCGTTTTTCGAGACTCCGCTGGACTGGGTGCTGATATCGTCGTCCCAGAGAGCGAACATGGTTACCGCGGTGAACTCATCCATTTTCAGCTGTTCGTTCCCTACCTGGATCTTGTCAATGTCGATCTCTTCTTTGCTGTATTTTTTCAGGCTGTCGAAATGCTCCTGTGTATACAGGCCCCAGTCTTTCTGGTTTTTTTTGAAAAGCGGATATTCCTTACGCAGTTCAGGATCCGGGCGGTAAATGCTGGTCATGATTCCGGTATGGTAATCGTGGTGTTCCAGGCGTACCTTAGCCTTCTGCAGCTGTTCCTCTTTCTCGGCCTGTTTTTTCTTTGCAGCAACTTCCTGAAGCTTTATATCCGCCGCTTCCTGCTCGGGGCTCTTTTTGCCGTTTTTCGGCACGACCCTCTTTTCACGCTCTTCAGCCATATCGGAGAGGCTCTTCATCAGGCTGTCTTCGTCCGCCTCGCGGTTCTTCCAGGCTTCGACCTCAGCCTTGTACAGGCGCCTGCCGGAGATAAAGTTCATGAAGCGCTTGAAAACCGAAGCCTGCTTCACGGGGCTTTTGGGCATGGTCTGCTGGGTGATGGGCTTGCTGTAATGGAACTGTGTGGTGCCGTCTTCATAAACGTCTGCCTGCAGCTGGACAGGGTCTTTCTTTCCTGCGGGGTAAACAAAAACATTTCCGAGCTGCACCTGGCGCCAGAACTCCGGGGAACCCGGCTTGATCCCGAGGGATTGGAAGGTCTGGATCCTGTCATGGTTATTCCGGTCCCGTCCGACAATAAACATGCGCGGAATATAGCTGTTCGGGGTCATGGGAATCGTCCATTCCTGTCCGCTTCCGACATCGATTCCGATTTCTTCCAGAAAGTCGCCGGCATTTTTGTTAAGCGCCGCGATATTGCTCTCGGTAAAGTGTGTAATGCCGAGTTCTGCGCGGGTATTGCCGCGGGGTCTGATTTCACCGTCATATTTGGGGTAGTTTGGCATGCTTTTTCATTCCTTTCATCATATCCGGCAGGGTTCTTAAGAGCGTATCTTTTGTGGGAGGACCCTGAAACCGCTCCGGTTATTTTTTCTTTCCGTGAAGCAGTATAAAGCCTCCTGTCCAACAGATGTCCAACAGATTTTTACTTTTTCGGAATTTTTTTCTCACGGATCAGCTGTACGAGGTAGTAGATCCCGATGCATACCCAGGCAGCGCCCAGAAGCACGAAAAGCCAGACGGCAGTCTTCGGAAGCGGTCCGAGCGATTTCCTTACCGGCGCGCCGTTCTCGTCTGACTGAACGATCTGGTCCAGGTGGTACAGAGAGGTCACTTCATCGTAGAGATTTTCAATATAGGCATCGTCGACATTCTTCTTTCTGCGGACGGACTTCGTGACATCCTCAATGAGCGCGCCGGAAGCATCGCGAAGAGAAGCGGAGCCGTTGAAGACCGGCGTAGTGAAGGTGTTCTGCGTGTTCTTCTGGAGAAGCATCGAGGCCTTGATCTTCACGTCGTAATGCTCCTGGTTGTCTTCGCCGATCCGGGAGAGATAATCCAGGTAAGAAGGATCGTTCTGTGCCTTCAGGGTGACGGGAAGATAGCCTTCGGTCTCGGAGTATGCGATCTGTACGTCGTTTGAAATCAGGTACTGCGTGAAGAGCCAGGAGGCGAGAACCTCCTGCGGGTCTTCTTTGTTGAAGACGCAGACCGACGGGCCCTGGGAAATCATCTGCGGGTTCTCAGGGTCAAACTGCGGGATCATCATGACCTCGGTTTCAAACTCCACAAGCTTGTCCTCCGCGATATCCAGAAGCGGAGCGTTGGTGCCCATCCAGGTCGCACCGGCGGTCGAATCGACCGCGAAAATGCACTGGCCGGCGTTCAGGAAGTTCGCGGGGTAGCTGGAGATCTTGAAGGTTGAGAAAGCGCCGGTTTTCGCGTGGGAGGCGATCGTGAAGAGGTCTTCCTTTGTGGTATCGTTGAAAATCAGCACCTCACCCGAATCCGTCGAATAGTCCGCTCCCTGCTGCTTTAGCATCTGGATCATCATATTGTCGGTCGACTTGTAGATGAAGGGGATCATGACCTTCTGGCCGTTCACGGCGAAGTTCCCGGAGGCATCCTTCTTCATCGCGGCCTCCGATACCGCCCAGACAAAATCCCATGTGAGTGTGTCGGGAAGCTCATATCCGAGCTTTTCAACATAGGTCTTATTGACATAGCAGGCTTCCGTCGAGCGCATGTAGGGGAGCGCATAGTAGTAACCCGCGAAAGCGCATTCCGAGAGAAACTGCGGTACAATTTCATCCTCCGAGGGAGCGTCGAATTTAAGCTCCGAGCCCGCGAGCCCGTACTTGCCGTCACGCATCAGATCGTCCAGGGGAACGACAACATTCTGGCCTGTCAGGTAGGTGGCGATGTGGTCCGGATAGGTGATGCAGACATTCGGCGTCGTGCCGGTCTGGATATTGGTAATAACGTCGTTGTAGATTTTTCCGTAGTCGGTGTAGAGGCGCATATTGACCTTGATATTCGGGTAAAGCGCTTCAAAATCCCGGATAGCCTTTTCGTAAATCGCGGTCTGCGTCTTATTGGTGTCGTTCTTCGCCCAGAAGGTGATCTCGTATTGGGAGGAACTGTCAAATTCCGCAGGAACCTCGAAAGCGGCCCGCTTCGGGGAGCCGTGGCAGGCACTAAGAAGAAGCGCCGGAAGGACAAGAAGGAATGTAAGAAGCACCGTGCGTACGGATGCAGCGGGGCGCCGGGTTTCCCGGAAAATGCGAAGCTGTGTTTTCATCCTTTTGTACCTCCTCTTGATACGCCCTCCATGATTTTCTTGTGGAAGAGCAGGAAAATAATGATGAGCGGTACCGAAATCACGACGACCGCGGCCATCATTGCGGGAATATTCTCGCGGCCGAAGCCGTTTTCACGGATTTCCTGGATGCCGTTCGACACGAGGAAGTAGTTCGCATCGTCCGTGATCAGCCGCGGCCAGACATAGGAGTTCCAGCATTCGATGACCTTCAGGATGATAATCGTAATGATGGTCGGGCGGCAGATCGGGATCATGACACGGAACAGATACTTGATGTCCCGTGTTCCGTCCACCTTTGCTGCGTAGTACAGTTCATCCGGCACCTGTGCGAAATTCTCGCGCAGGAGATAGATGTAGAAGACGGACGCAACGGAGGGAAGGATCAGGCCGGGGAAGGTGTTCCGCAGGCCCCAGTTCGTGATCGTGACGAAATTCGTGATGATCACGAGCTCGTTCG
>CAMVNR010000135.1 GCA_947168905.1 uncultured Lachnospiraceae bacterium | reverse complement strand
GAAAAAGAAAGCTCCGCGGAAGCTTCGTCCGGGGCCGCATCCTATAAAGCCTCCGAGAACGTGAGCGTCGAGTACGGAGAAGGCCATAAATCGCTTCAGGTAAGTTTCGAAGTCCTGCCGCAGTCGGTAGAGGATCTGGAGGCCTGCATTGAAGAATTCGGCCACAATGAGAAGCTGACCGCCGCCTGGTTTATTGCCGCAATGCATGCCTATACGATTGATCCGAAGGAAGGCGAAAAAATGATCGGTTTCCTCTGCGATCCGGATGAGGCGCGCTCCGTCACCTCTTTCGTCACTGACCAGCTCCGCCAGAAAAAATATCTGGGGACCGCCTACTTTACAGGCGCCGCGCGGGACAACAATTTCACGCCGGATGAACCCTGGCAGATTACTCTTACGGATTATGAAAGCAGCGAAAGCAATAAATTCATCTATGTCCGCGTTGCCTGCGGCAGTGACAGCCGCGACCGCACCATCGCCCTCGTAGAAGACGATGTGGTCGGCTACAGAGTCATCAAATGTCCTGCCCTGCTGCTCGGAATCAACTGAAACTGATAGCCGCAGAAAGTGAAAAAGAGCCGCGATGCCGATGCACCGCGGCTCTTTTTCTGTTATAATTTTTCCAGCGCCTCTCTGCATTTCTTAAGCTCTGATATTACGCTGATATGCTGCGGGCAGGCATCCTCGCACTGTCCGCAGGCAATGCAGTCCGCCGCGGAAGCGCCCTTTGACGCGATCGCCGCATAATCCGCGGCCGCTTCCTCGATCTGTCCGTTCCCGAGACGCTTATTCATTGCGCTGAAAATATCCGGGATCGGAATATTCATCGGGCAGCCCTTCGTGCAGTAGCGGCAGGCGGTGCAGGGAATGGTTTTGCTGTTCCCAAGAAGCCGCTGCGCTTCCCGGATCACTTGCTGCTCAGCGTCATTCAGCGGCCGGAAATCCTTCATATAGGATAAATTATCCTCCATCTGAGCAATATTCGACATTCCGGAAAGCACGGTCAGAATACCTTCGAGAGACGCCGCAAAGCGGATTGCCCAGGACGCCGGAGAAAGCTCTGGCGCTGCATCTGTAAGGAGCTTTTTCACATCCGCTTTCGGATTCGCGAGCGCTCCCCCCTTGACCGGTTCCATCACAACGATCGGTTTCCCGAATTCACGCACCACTTCGTAATTGGCCCGGGAAGTGATTGAAGGATTCTCCCAGTCCGCATAATTGATCTGCAGCTGAACAAATTCGACCTCCGGATGCTCGGTCAGGATCTGCCGAAGAAGCGCCGGACCCGAATGATAGGAGAAGCCGATATGCTTCACCAGGCCGTCCCTTTTCAGCTTCTGCACATAATCCCAGAGATGATAGCGCTCATAGCTTTTGTAATTATTCTGCATCAGGGAATGCAGCAGATAATAGTCGATATACTCCGCCTTGGTGCGCTTCAGACTGGTCTGGAACTGTTTTTTCGCAATCTCCTCCGACAGGGCGCTCGGCGCAAACAGCTTTGTCGCCAGTGTGTAGCTCTCTCTCGGATGGCGCTCGACAAGCGCTTTTCGGATGGCTTCCTCCGATCCCGGATAGACGTGCGCGGTATCAAAATAGGTTCCGCCGGCCTCGAGGAAACGGTCCACCATCTGTGAGGTCTGCTTAATATCGATGGCGAGTGCCTTTCGCGGCAGCCGCATCAGGCCGAAGCCGAGTTTCTTGGTGTCCTCCATTGCAATGCTCATGCTGTCTGTCCTCCCGTGTTTTAGCTTTCTCAAGCATACCACGTATCGGCTTCTTTGTCCATACGTGAAAACCCGCGAAGTATCGGCTATTATACTTCGCGGGCCGTTCACAGAACTGTATGAGAGGGAATAATTCTTTTAGTTAGCCATAACTAACTTATATCGGGATTATACCTGATCCACTCGAATTTGTCAAGCGAAAAAAACATATGCAGCCAGTCATTTACCATTTTTTTCACGCTCCTGTATAAATGAATATGTGAAGAGCTAAAAAATTGACAGGAAATGCAGGAATTGATATAATGAAAGCCAGTACAAAGTGCAGGAGTTCTCATGAAATATATACTGAATGTTCCGTTTTCCAGAAAAGACAGCGCCAAAGATCTCGGAGCGCGCTGGGATCCGGTGATTAAAAAATGGTTTTATGAGGGAGAAGAACTGCCTTCGGGGTTGGAAATCTGGTATCCGGATACGGAGGGGATGAGACATCGCATTCAGTCTTTCAGTTCTTTTGCAAAAAAAGAAAAAGAAGCAGCGGATCCGGATACTGACCCCTATGCCTCTTATCTTACGGTTTCGATGCTGAACCAGCGGATTGCCGGCGAGTATTCCGGTAATCCCCTCTTCCGGCAGATCCTCGTGAAGGGAGAAGTGACCAATTATTCCGGACACAAACGGAACTATTATTTTTCCATCAAGGATGCCTATGCGGAGCTTTCCTGTGTGCTGTGGGAAGCCACGGCTTCTTCCATGCTCAAGTTCGAGCTTCAGAACGGACAGTCCGTCGCCATCCGGGGTATGCTCGAGTATTACGAGCAGCGAGGGGTTTCGCAGCTTGTTGTCCGCGAAATCGAAAACATCGGCGAAGGCCTGCAGAAGCTGGCGCTGATGAAGCTGAGGGCCAGGCTGGAAGCCGAGGGAATGTTTGATCCGGCACACAAAAAGCCGCTTCCGAAGCATGCCAGATCCATCGGCATTGTTACCTCCGATAAGGGTCAGGCCTTCCGGGACATCTGTAAAATCGCGAAAAAGCGCTGTCCCTCGATCCAGCTTGTCCTCTACCCTGTCAATGTGCAGGGCGATCTGGCAGCGAAAACGACCGTGGCGGGAATCCGGGCGCTGGATGCTTACGGCGTCGACGTCATTATCGTCGGCCGCGGCGGCGGTTCGGATGAAGATCTCATGGCTTACAACGACGAACGGATTGTCCGCGCGATTTACGCCGCCAAGACACCGATCATCTCCGCTGTCGGCCACGCCGGAAATCACAGCTTCACCGACGACGCGGCAGATTTTTTTGCTGCGACACCTTCGGAAGCCGCAGAAACCGCTGCCGCAGATACTGCCGCGGTCATTATGCAGGTTGAAAGCCTCTCAAGGGAGCTTCAGGCAAATATGTCGAGGATTCTTCTGGACAGGCAGCACCGCGTAAGCCGTCTCTCTGATGCGCTTGGCAGCGCTCTGCAGCAGAACATCGACGCAAGGAGGCAGCAGCTGATGCTGTCGCTTGGCTCGCTTCACGCAAATCATCCGGCAGAAAGGCTGAGGCAGCGAAGAGAAAAGCTGAATCTTGTTCTCGAACGCCTGACCGGCAGCATGAATCAGGCCTTCGACCTTCGGAAGCGGCACTTTGAAGTGGCGCTTGCCGGCCTCCACGGTCTCTCGCCGACCTCGAAGCTCGTGAACGGATTCGGGTATATTTCCATCGCCGGAAAGCCTCTTATCCGGGTTTCGGACGCGCAGCCCGGGGAGGAACTGAGTGTAAGAATGCATGACGGCGAGATTACTTCACTGATCACCGGGATCCATACAGAGGATACGTAAATCAGCGCCGGATCCGGACAGCCTGAAGCGCCGCCGCTTAAGGAAGCGGGGTTCTTATCATCAGATCCATCAAACGAAAGGAATGCCGGGTTCTGTGCTTTTCAAAATGAACCCAGCCATGAAGCAAAATGGAAGAATCAAAAGAATTCAACATCGATGAAGCCTTAAAACGCCTCGACGAAATCAACCGGGAGCTCTCCAGGGAAGGGATCAGCCTTTCCGATTCCCTCGCCCTGTACAAAGAAGGAGTGGAGCTTTCCGCCAAGTGCAGGGAAAACCTTGACAGCATCGAGAAAGAAATAAAAATCCTCACTCCCAGTCAGGAGTGAGGAAATATCCGCGGGGATACAGCATCTCGTCCGTCGGCTGTCCCAGGGAATTCAGTGCCGGTATATTCACCGGGAGACGGCCTGCAGGCTTATTCCCGCCAAAAGCCGTGAAGAGCGCCGCCGGAAGATTCGGTCCGTACTGAGGGCCGCCCTCGGCAGGAAGAGCGGGCATTCCGCGCGCGAGAAAGCACACGAGGACTGCATCCGCTTCTGTATAGCGCGCTGTGTCATAGGGAAGCTGGGCGCTGAGAAGTACAAAAGGCACGCCTCTTTCATGTGCGGATAAGATCATTGCATCCAGACATGAACTTCTTGTCCCCGCCGCTGACATAGGATTCAGCTCCGTATAACTGTACATGGCTGAAATACCAATCACAAGGTCCGCGTCCAGGGTCTTAGCAGCTGCCTGTTCGGGCTTCAGGTTTTCATAACTGAACCATTCGATCGTCAGATCCTCCGGGATGCAGGCTGCTTCCCGAAGCTTTTGTTCAGCATAAGCACAGGAAAGGAGCTGCGTATCATAAGGGCAGGCGATCACCGTTTTTCCTGGCCCTGATACCGGGAGGATTCCCTCCTCGTTTTTCAGGAGCACTATGGACCGAAGCGCAAGTTCCCATTCCGTTTCATGATTCCAGGCACACCCGGCAAGGACCTCCTCTTCCGCCGCATGTTGTTCTTCGGTCAAATCATTGCTCATCCCGTCTCGTCCTTCCTGTCCCGGAATGAGGCCGTATTTTGCTTTCAGGAGCAGTACTCTTGTGACCGCATCATCAATCCTCCCGGCGGAAATCTCCCCCTCTTCCACCATGCGTACAAGGCAGTCCCTGAGGTCTGTCAGTGCGGCGATCCCTTCCTCGTCCTTCAGCTCCGCCGGCATCAGCAGCATGTCCGCGCCCGCGTTAATCGCCAGTTTTGCTGCGTCGGATACTGAAAAATGCGCTGTGAGCGCTCCCATCTGCATCGAATCGGTAATAATCACCCCATTAAATCCCAGTTCC
>CAMVNR010000134.1 GCA_947168905.1 uncultured Lachnospiraceae bacterium | reverse complement strand
TTCAAGCATGGTGGAATTTACTCTTACAAGTGGAAGTTACTTTTTCAAGTCAGCTGCAGAAGAGGAACGGGCTACGAGACATTTTCTCTTGAAAATGTCCTGTGATTATTTTATAATCAGAAAAGGTTTACTGGGTGCTTTTTGAAAGAAGAGAAAGGCCTGCACAAGAAACAGAGGAATACCATGGCATTTACGCATCTGCATGTTCATACAGAATACAGTCTTCTGGACGGCTCCGCGAAGATCGGGGAGCTTGTGGCCCGCGCGAAGGAACTCGGATTCGATTCTCTCGCGATTACAGACCACGGAGTGATGTACGGAGTCATTGATTTCTATAAAGCCTGCAGAAAGGCGGGAATCAAGCCAATCCTCGGCTGTGAGGTGTATGTGGCTCCGAATTCCAGGTTTGACCGCGAACTTTCGGGCGGAGATGACCGCTACTATCACCTGATCCTGCTTGCCGAAAACATGACCGGCTATGAGAACCTGACCAGAATCGTGTCCCGCGGCTTTATGGACGGATTCTATTATAAGCCGCGCGTGGATAAAGAGCTGCTGAAGGAATATCATGAAGGAATCATCTGCACCAGCGCCTGTCTTGCGGGCGAAGTGCAGCGGTATCTTGTGAAGGGCATGTACGCGGAAGCGAAGGACTGCGCACTTCAGTATCAGGAGATTTTCGGCGAAGGGAATTACTTCCTGGAGCTGCAGGACCATGGACTGGACGACCAGAAGAAGGTCAACCAGGGCCTGATGCGTCTGCACCGTGACACCGGCATTCCGCTGGTGGCGACCAACGATTCCCACTATATTTACAAAGAGGACTGGGAGGCGCACGATATCCTTTTATGCATCCAGACGCAGAAAAAGGTTTCGGATGAGGACCGGCTCCGTTACGCGCCGGGACAGTTTTATCTGCGCTCCGAAGAGGAGATGCGCGCGCTTTTTCCGTATGCACAGGATGCCTGCGACAACACGCATAAAATCGCCGAGCGCTGTAATGTGGAGATCGAGTTCGGCGTAACAAAGCTGCCCAAATTCGCGGTTCCCGAGGGCTTCACTTCCGAGACCTATCTGGAAAAACTCTGCATGGACGGCTTTAAGGAGCGTTATCCTAAGGCAGACGAAGCGCTCCGGAAGAGACTCCGCTATGAGCTTAACATTATCCGGACGATGGGTTATGTGGACTATTTCCTGATTGTCTGGGACTATATCAATTTCGCCAAGGAACACGGAATCCCGGTCGGCCCCGGAAGAGGCTCCGGCGCGGGCTCTGTCGTCGCCTATTCCCTGAAAATCACGGATATCGACCCGATCCGTTATCAGCTCCTTTTCGAGCGCTTCCTGAATCCGGAACGCGTATCCATGCCGGATATCGACGTGGATTTCTGCTTCGAGCGAAGACAGGAGGTCATTGACTACGTTATCCGGAAGTACGGGAAGGAAGAGGTTGTCCAGATCATTACCTTCGGTACGATGGCCGCCAAGGGCGTCATCCGGGATGTCGGAAGGGCGATGGACCTTCCGTATTCCTTCTGTGATAAAATGGCCAAGCTCGTGCCGAATGAGCTGAATATCACCCTGGAGAAGGCGCTGAAAACCAGCCCCGACTTCCGCGAGCAGTACGAAACCGATGAGCAGGCGAAAAAACTTGTGGATATGGCGATGCGTCTCGAGGGACTGCCCAGGCACAGCTCGGTGCATGCGGCAGGCATCGTGATTTCCCAGAAGCCGGTGTATGAATATGTGCCGCTTTCCCGCGCACAGGACGGGTCGCTGACGACCCAGTTCACGATGACGACGATCGAGGAGCTCGGACTTCTCAAAATGGACTTTCTGGGGCTTCGCACGCTGACCGTGATTGCGGATGCCGTGAAGAATATCCGGGAGAGCCGGGGCATCGCGATCGATATCGGCAAGATCGATTACGACGACAAGAACATCTATCACTATATCGGCACCGGCGACTGCGACGGCATTTTCCAGCTGGAGTCCGCGGGCATGCGCGGGTTCATGAAGCGGCTTCAGCCCGACAGCCTGGAGGACGTCATCGCGGGCATTTCCCTGTACCGTCCGGGGCCGATGGACTTTATCGACCAGTATATCGAAGGGAAAAAGAACGCGTCCTCGGTGCATTACCTGTGTCCGGAGCTGGAGCCGATCCTTTCGACGACCTACGGCTGTATCGTTTACCAGGAGCAGGTCATGCAGATCGTGCAGGACTTGGGCGGCTACACGCTCGGGCGTGCGGACCTCGTACGGCGCGCGATGAGTAAGAAAAAGCACGACGTCATGAATGCCGAGCGGCAGAATTTCGTGTACGGGAATCCGGAAGAAGGCGTGCCGGGCTGCGTGTCCCGCGGGATCAGTCCGGAAAATGCGAATAAGATCTTCGACATGATGACGGCCTTTGCAAGCTATGCCTTCAATAAGGCACACGCGGCCTGTTATGCGGTTGTCTCCTACCAGACCGCCTGGCTGAAATATTACTACCCCGAGGAATTCATGGCAGCGCTCATGACCTCGGTCATTGACTTTACCAACAAGGTATCGAACTATATTTACACCTGCCGGCAGATGAAGATCGAGCTTCTGCCCCCGGATATCAACGAAGGACGGGGAGAGTTCTCCGTACAGAACCGGAAGATCCGTTACGCGCTCAATGCGATCCGCGGAATCGGGAAGTCCGTCGTGGACGAAATTGTACAGGAGCGCGAAAAACACGGCGCCTTTAAATCGGTTCAGGACTTCATGGAACGCCTGAGCGGAAAAGAAGTCAATAAGAAGACGCTGGAGAATTTTATCAAAGCCGGCGCATTTGACTCCTTCGGGTATACGAGGCGGCAGCAGTTTGTACATTATCCGGTGCTCCTTGAACAGGTGGAGAGAAACCGCAAGGATTCCATGTCCGGGCAGTTCAGTCTCTTCGATCTGGAGGATGCGGATGAGAGCCTGAAGGACAGCTTTGCGCCTCCGTATCCGGACATCGGGGAATTCGACAGGAACCAGCTTCTCTTCTATGAGAAGGAAGTCCTCGGCATTTATCTTTCGGGCCATCCGCTGGAGGAGGACCTTCCGCTTCTTAAAAAAAATGTGACCGCGCTTTCGACGGATTTTATCGTGGATGAAGAGGAAGGCCGCGCAAAGGCGGAGGACGGAGCCAGGGTCACGATCGGCGGAATGATCGCCCAAAAGACGCTCAAGACGACAAAGAGCAGCCAGATGATGGCTTTTGTGACCATCGAGGATATGCTGGGCTCTGTGGAGGTTCTGGTTTTCCCGAAGGATTACGAGCGCTACCGCCATCTTCTCGAAGAGGATGAGAAGGTCCTCGTCTCAGGTCGCGTGTCGATCGGCGATGATCCCGAAGGAAAGCTGATTCTGGAAAGCATGATGCCTTTTTCGGAGGTTCCGAAGGAGATGTGGCTGCAGTTTACGAACCGGGCGGAGTATGAGAAAAAGTTTGAAGCCGTTAAGAAAGCACTTTCCGGAATCGACGGGAACGATACGCTGGTCGTCTTCCTGAAGGACGTGAAGCAGTACAAGAAACTCGGCTCGGCCTTTGATATCCGTGCGGGCGAAGAGGCGGTGAATGCGGCAGCAGCGGTCTTAGGTGAAGAGAACATCCGCATTGTGCCTAAAAAGGCGGTAATGGGGAGAAAATAAAAAACCGGTTTTAAGGGGGTTTTATCATGAAAGAGAAGAAGAAAAAGAAGTTTCCGGCAGTACTGAAGGTGATTCTCATCGTACTTGCCGCGCTTGTTCTCGTCGTCGTCGGGTATTTTGCCTATGTGCTTCTTGCCTACAACAGGATACCGGACAACCAGACGCTGGAAACGGTGAAATCCGAGCTTCCGGAAGAGGACCTTGCAAGCGGCAGAGAGTACCGGATACTTAGCTACAACATCGGTTTCGGCGCCTATGAGCCCGATTACGGCTTCTTTATGGACGGCGGAACCCAGTCCTGGGCCTGGTCGAAGGAACGGCTGGACGCCAACATGAAAAAGATCACTGCCTTCCTGCAGAATAACGCGCCGGATCTCGCGCTGATTCAGGAAGTGGACCTGAATTCGACAAGGTCCTACCACCGGGACGAACGCGAGGATGTGAAGGCCGGCCTTCAGGGCTATTCCTATACCTGGGCGCAGAACTGGGATTCGCCCTTCCTGGCCTATCCCTTTACGCAGCCGCACGGCAAGAGCCGTTCCTCCATCATGACTTTCAGCAAATGGAACATCGAATCGTCCCTCAGGCGTTCGCTGCCGCTGGAGGACTCCCTGATGAAGATTGTCGACCTGGACCGCTGCTACAGTGTGAGCCGGGTGCCGATGGCGGATGGTCATGAGCTTGTGCTCATCAACTTCCACCTGTCTGCCTATACTTCCGACGGAAAGATCGCCGACGAGCAGATGAAGATGGTGATTGCAGACATGCAGGCGGAATACGACAAGGGAAATTACTGCATCGCCGGAGGTGATTTCAATAAGGACCTGTCCGGAAACGCGGAGGATTATTTCGACACGAAGGCCGGAGACTATACCTGGGCGCAGCCGATTCCCGAAGAAACCTTCCAGGGAGCCAATGTTTCGCTGGTATTCCCGTACGATGAGGAGGCCCGGGTTCCCAGCTGCAGAAACGCGGACGGACCCTATGTGCCGGGCGAGCAGTATGTACTGACCGTCGACGGATTTATGGTGACGGACAATATCGAGGTGGAGAAGGCGTACGTGATCGATACCGGCTTCGCCTATTCAGATCACAACCCGGTCGAAATGACTTTTGTGATGAAGGAAGAAATGTAAAGAAGAGCCCCGGAAAGATCTGCATTTTAAAAAGTCCAGCGGTGAAATGTCAAGCCCCAAATGAAGAGGAATCACATATGTTTT
>CAMVNR010000133.1 GCA_947168905.1 uncultured Lachnospiraceae bacterium | reverse complement strand
ATTCTCGTTTAGAATTTTCAGGGATTGGTTATACTGTTCAGTTTTCAAGGTGCTTTTGTTTTGTTCAACCGTTCTTGCGGCGAACAGATGGTATTCTATCAGACCTAATTCAATTTGTCAAGCACTTTTTTAAAAAAAATTATTTTTTTCTAAAAAGCACCTTCCGGGTTGCAAAGTACCAGGCTGAGCGCGCCTTCGCAGGCAAGTCCCGGAATGTCGTACGGAAGGAAAATCTCCATTCCTTTCGTGATTTCCATTTCCCGGTTTTCCCCGTCCCATAAGAGCTTTCCGCTGCCTGCGGTTACAATACCGACCTGCGGGAAACCGGTAGGAACAATCTCCGTCTTCCCATTCAGATTGAGCTCGCTGAAGGAAAAATAGCTTGTCTGTTCCGGTCCGATGATCATCCGCTCTTCTCCCCAGCTGCCGGAACGGATCAGCTTCTTTTCAGATTTCCAGCGTTTCAGGTTTTCCTCATAGCTGCAGCCGTCATAAATGTACGCTCCCAGAAGACGTTCATTATACAGTTCTTCGGGAAGTCCCTCGCGCCATTTCTCGGGCAGCCTGCTCCAGGGCCGCGTTCCGAGCGTAATGTCCGACGTTTCCTGGACTTCAATCACCAGGCAGCCCGTACCAAGCGCATGCGGCAGTCCTCCGCCGAGATAATATGCCTCTCCGACATGTACAGGAATCTTATGGCACAGATTCTCAAGGGCCGGAAGATTGTCTTCATAATAGTACTTTTCCCAAAGCTCCCGCGTTACGCCTTCCTTAAAGCCCAGCAGAATATACGCCGGTTCTTCCGTATCGTCCCGCGTTCCGATTACATACCAGCTCTCCGCCTTTCCGTGATCGCTGTTCCACATCTTTTTTGCCCATTCCCGGGTCGGATGGCACTGCAGGCCATACTGGCTGGCAGCGTCCAGATACTTGATCAGCATGCCGATGCTGGTGCCGTTCACTGCCATATGCTTCTCTCCGAGGATTTCTGACGGATTTTCCTCAAGAATCCGGAAGAGGTAGTCGCGCCTGCCGTCAGGAAGCGTCACTTCCGCGCATCCCCAGTAGGGATTGTCTTCCGGCGGATTTCCAACGGGCATGGTGGATCCGATCCAGGCCTCGGAGCCATTTTCAAAATCTCCTTTTCCGTTTGAGATCCCGCGGAACCGGTCGATTTCGCGTCCGCCGTACCAGCGGATCTGATTCTGTACAAGCACCCAGGGTTCGTGATAAATATTTCTCATGCCGTTTTCCTCCCCATGTCTCACGATTTTTAATCGCCTCCAAACCCGTAAGTCCGCCGTCAAAACGTTTTCACTCTGCTTACGAGAGTGTACATTCCAAGAATATCAACACAGCACAGCCAGCCATTACCGCCTTGGTCAGCCTTTGTTCAAAAGATAACGGTTGTCGACGGATTCTCTTTCAAAATCCGGATGCTCTCCTGCCCAGCCAACTGAAGGCATGCACAGAAGGAACGACATATCTTCATCGGAAATCGTAAATTCTGCCGGATGAAGGTTCGCTTCCATGTGCCCGATTGACGTGGCTTTCGGTACGACGGAAATCCCCTGCTGCAGCAGGAAGCGAAGCACGAGATCCGATACGGAAACCTGATAGCGCTTTGCCATCTCTGTAAGCGACGGGTGTTCGAATATCCGAGTACGCCCGAGAGGACTCCAGGCCTGGACCCGGATGCCGTGCTCCTTCAGCCATACAACCGCCGCATACTGCATGTGTCCGACGTGAAGCTCCAGCTGGTCAAGAACCGGAGGTGTGCGCATCACGTCCTGAAGGGCCATGATATGATGCGGCAGAAAGTTGGAAAGACCGATTTCGCGGACAAGCCCCTGTTCTTTCGCATCCTCCATGGCGCGCCAGCTGCCGCGGACCTTCTCCTTCCAGTCCGGATCGTCCGGGCTTTCCTTCGGCCAGTGAATCAGCAAAACGTCAAGATACTCTGTCTGAAGGTTTCGAAGCGAGGTCTCAATGGAACGCATTGTCTTCTCATAAGAAAGCTCGGTTTTCCAGACCTTCGTCTGCAGAAGGAGTTCCTCTCTCGGTATTTTGCTGTCCCTTACCGCCTGTCCGATGACCGCTTCATTCTGATAGAAGGCCGCGGTATCGATATAGCGGTAGCCCGTGTCAAGCGCCTCGCGGATCACCTGATAGCTTCTTCCGCCGGTCAGTTCATCCGTAATTTTATAGCTTCCGAAAGCGATATCCGGAATCTTAATTATTCCTGTCTGTGAAAGCATGCACTGCCCCCTGTCTCCTTCTGAGCCTGTCTGAAATATGCTGCTGTTTTTCGATGAATACTAATATCTATGATGGTAAGGTCAAAAGGTGATATCCGGGTCATTAAGCCTTTCTCCCTCCACCCGCTTCGCTCGATACGGTGCAGGACGAAATCACAGATTTCTATGCGCCTGTAACTGACAAGCGAGTTTGTCGCGGAAAAAGTCTTTTGGCCCTGATATCATATTGTTTATCATAAACAAAGAAAAAACGCAAGCAAAAAAGCCTGCGCTTTACCTGTATGTCTCTTTCTCCTGAATCTTCTCGTAAGGAATCTGCTCGATCCCGAAGCTGCCGTCCGGGCCGATTGTGATCAGCGTTCCGCCGCGCTGCTTCGTGTCATTTGCAATCCCAGGCATCGCGAGGTAATCAATGCTCATGCCGTAGGTCAGGCGGATCCCCTGATACTCGAGAGACATATTATTGTAATGGTCGTGGCCGCAGAACACGGCCTTCGTGCTCTGAAGCTCCTTCATCCGATCAAACAGACAGCTCGGATAGTCGGAGCAGCAGACCTTGTTGATCATCTTCTCCGCGTTCTCGCCAAAATAATACGTTACTTCCGGACTGCCCTCTGCATACAGCTCGTAAGCCGTGCGGTACTGCTGTAGCGGAATGTGGAAAAAGGCTTCGGTTTCCTCATCGCGGACAAGTTCCGGATAAGCGCCCTCATTCTTTTGTATTTTCAGGAATAGCAGCAGCGAAAGTCCGGCAAAAGCTGCGGACAGCACGAAAAACAGCACTGCAGAAGCCGCTTCTCCCAGTATGAGATTATAAATGACCGGGAAAATCCAGGAGGCTGAAACAGCAAGGAGAAGCATCGAAAAAGCCTGCCTTGCCCGCTGCCCGAGAATGATCCTTTTCATCTGATCCAGCGGAGTTTTTCCCGGGCTTCATCCGAACAGCACCTCCGAAATCGTCAATTCCAGCGTTTCCCGGGTCTGAATTCCGGACATTTCCGCTTTTTTCTCACCGTCCAAAAAGAATATGAGCGTCGGCGTGCCGGTGATTTCAAAGCGCTCGGCATAGGCCGGGCTTTTTTCTATGTCGCATTTTGCGAGATTGATCTCCGGATTGTCATAGATGATCTCACCGAGTACAAGATCCAGTATTTTACAGGGGCCGCAGTGATCTGTGCAGAAGTCCGCGATCCAGAAGCCCTCCTTTACGGTTTCATCAAATTCCTCTTCGGGTATATATACAGTCATAACGCCTGCCTCCTCAAAACTTCTTCGGTCTTATCAAACATTTTCAGGCTCAGCTCCGACAGCACTTCATAGCGCTTTGTCGGATCCATTTCTCCTGTCAGCGGGATCCCGAGAATCTGCCCGTAGATCAGACACTGCCGGATCTTGATCCGGTACCAGTCCTCGCGCATCTTAATGAAATCCCGGAAGCTGTCGCAGCCCCAGCGTTCCTGCATGGCTTCTTTACTCTCCTTGTAGAGATCGATCCCTTCGTCCCGAAGAAACATTTCATAGAACATCTGCTCCTCCAGAGCGCCCAGCGCCTGAATATCTTCCTCCGCGATGCTGTCGATCGGGTAGTCCCGGAAAATCGGCTCGGTCACATAATAATTCACCGTCTGCAGTATTTCCATGCGTTTCTGCTGGTAGATCATTTCCTCATAGCCGGCGACTGTCGTGACAGGCTCCTGCTTCATATTCTTCACGCCCATTTCGGCAGCCATTTCATCTGTCGGCTCCGGCACCTCTTTTCTGCGGATCTCGAAAACACTGACGCGGACCGGACACTGATCTGCCTCTGTGACAAAAGTATCCCCGGCCGTTCTTCCGATCAGCGCATCTTCCACCGCCCGGCTGAAAAGCCCCCTGCCGACGCTGAGCGTAAGCTTCGGCCTGTTGTATTTCAGCAGACCGCTCTCACAGGAAAATGTCACTGTGTCTCCCTGCTGTACGGGTTCCTCTGCGGGAACCTTTCTCAGCGTAATATGCCCTTTCACAATATTTTTTCTCGCAAGCGCTCTGCATTCCTCCCGGTCCGGGAGTGACCTCAGCGCATCCTCTTTCCCGAGGTAAGCTTTTACATAGGTATTGTAATCGATGCCTTCATACGGAAAAACTGTCTTCAGCATTTTTTCTCCCCCATCAGCGGAATGTTGCCGTCAGGTCGGAAATCGTCTCGCTTCCTTCCTTTGCCGTATAGGTATAGCGCTGAAGTCTCAGATCCTCTGACCAGATAAAAGTTTCCACTTCTGTATCCCTGCTGTCGTCAAAGAAATTGTAATTGCGGATCAGCGACCACTTGTCAAGCTGCCACATCGAGTTTTTGTCGGAAGTCGTCTGAATGCTGTCCGTAATCATGACGGCAGTCTCCTCTGTCAGGAGCGCTACGCTGATGATCCGGTCGAGTTTGTCGGAGCTGAAGTCCGAGCTCACCTGATTATATACCACGGTGTTCCCCGTATGTCCGACCTCATAGACCGCTTCTCCCTCTTCACCCTCCAGCGTTCCGGAGAGAACCATTTCCTTAACAGACGTAAAATCCGTCCTGGAAGCCTGCGACGTGACGACGTCTGTCCACTTTGCCGGCATCATGCTTTTCGGTCCGCTGTAGCAGGAAAGAAGTGTCATAAGAAGAAGTGCCGCAATGATCATGCTCCCTGTTTTTCTGATGTTTTTCATATTTTCTCCATTTCCCCGGGCAGAATATCCCCGGCATTCTCTTCCTGACCTGACAGGATTCTCTCGATT
>CAMVNR010000132.1 GCA_947168905.1 uncultured Lachnospiraceae bacterium | reverse complement strand
ATGGGATAATTGTCTGTGTCGCTGAGCTCTTTTTCATATTCTTCTTTTTCAGCTCACTCATGCGTTTCTGAATCTGTTTCTGCTGCTCCTTAGATAGCAGTATTTTCTGATTCTGTTTCTTTGGATTCCGTCTCCGATTCTGTTCCGGACGGCGGTTCCGTTTCGGAAGGCGTTTCCGTTTCTTCCGATGAAGGCGCCTCCTCCGAAGCGGTTTCGGATGATTTCGCCGCCGGATAGGAAGACGTTTCCGGACTGCTCTCGGGGCTTAAGGATGAGTCGTCCCGCGCGATGACTATCGTCTCGATCTGGCTCTCCGCCGGCTCGTTTCCGGGCATCAGTTTCTGCATTACATAGAATGTGCCGCCGGCTGCCGCACCGAATAAAACCGCTGATCCGAAAACGGCCCCGATGACCCCGAGCACTTTTTTATATTTTTTCCGCGGTACGATTTTTTCGCGAATATACTGCCGTTCCCGCTCCTTCTTATCCTCGCCCAATTGCTTCCAAGCTTCCTTTTCTGTCTTCATGATGTTGGGGTCCAAAGCTGATATCCGGGTCATCCGGCCTTTCTCCTCCTGACAAGCGCTTGTTTCGGAAGAAGGCTTTTTGACCCTGATATCCTCATTATACCAGAGAATCTTCAAAAGTAAAGATGCTTGCACGCAGGCTTTCTTTATTGTATAATCGAAGCATGAATGAAAAAGTACTGAAAACTCTTGAATACGATAAAATCATCGCAATGCTTTCCGAGAAGGCACTGACCCCTATCGGGAAGGAAAAGGTGCTTCGGCTTACTCCTTCCGCAAGTCTTCCCGACATCAATGACGCACAGGATGAGACAGCGGCAGCTCTTCAGCGGGTTGTCCGCTTCGGCGCGCTTTCCTGTTCAGGAGCGCGGGATATCCGTCCCTCTCTTCTGCGTCTTAAGGTCCAGTCGAATCTCGGTATTGTCGAGCTTTTGAATATCGCTTCCGTTCTGCATACGGCTTCCCGCGTCAAAAGCTACGGGAAGAAAAATGAGGACCGCGAAAGTCCGGATGTGCTTACTCCGCTTTTTGACGGGCTGGAGCCTCTTTTGAATCTTCAGCATGAACTGGACCGCTGTATCCTCTCCGAAGAAGAAATCGCGGACGATGCCAGCCCGAAGCTGCACTCCATCCGCCGGAAGATGGCCGGGATTTCAGCAAAAATCCACTCCGAGCTCAATGCGGTTCTTCTGTCCAACAGCCAATACCTGCGGGACAATGTCGTGACGATGCGAAACGGCCGCTACTGCATTCCGGTAAAAAGCGAATACCGCTCCTCGGTATCCGGTATGATTCACGACGAATCAGGCACCGGCTCGACGGTTTTTATCGAGCCGATGAGTGTCATCCGGCTGAACAACGAACTGCGCCAGTACGAAATCGACGAGCAGAAAGAGATCGAAGTGATCCTCGCGAACCTGTCCGCGCTTGCCGCGGAATATTCGGAAGAGCTGTCCGCAGATCTGGAGATTCTCTCCCACCTGGATTTTGTTTTCGCCAAGGCCTCGCTTGCGCGCGACATGGACGCATCCCGCCCCGTTTTTAATACCGAGCGGAAGATTCTTCTGAAAAAAGCCCGCCACCCGCTCCTTGACAGGGCAAAGGTGGTTCCGATCGACCTTACGCTCGGAGACGATTTCTATCAGCTGATTGTCACCGGTCCCAATACGGGCGGCAAAACCGTTTCGTTAAAAACGCTCGGGCTTCTGCAGCTGATGGGCCAGGCCGGACTTCATATCCCGGCTTTTGACGGCTCCATGCTCGGAGTATTTACCGAGGTTTTCGCAGATATCGGCGACGAGCAGTCCATTGAGCAGAGTCTGTCGACCTTTTCCTCGCACATGACCAATATTATCCGGATTCTGGAACGTGCGGACATGGATTCTCTGGTCCTGTTTGACGAGCTGTGCGCCGGTACCGATCCGACGGAGGGAGCGGCGCTCGCGATTTCCATACTCGATTTTTTAAGAAGGATGCAGGTGCGCACGATGGCCACCACGCATTACAGCGAGCTGAAGCTTCACGCGCTTTCTTCGCCGGGCGTTGAAAACGCCTCATGCGAATTCGACGTGGCGACCCTCTCTCCGACCTACCGGCTGCTTCTTCGGATTCCGGGAAAAAGCAATGCTTTCGCGATCTCCGAGAAGCTGGGACTTCCGGGTTACATCATTGATGAAGCCCGGGCGCATATCGACCAGGACAGCGAACGCTTCGAGGATGTGATCCGGGAGCTCAACGAGACCCGCAGGGAAATGGAGCATGAAAAAATGCGCGTCAATGAACTGCGCGCGGAGGCTGACCGTCTGACAAAGGACCTTCAGAGCCGGGAAGACCGTATCGCCAAAGAGAAGGAGCGTATCCTCGAAAAGGCGCGCGCCGAAGCAAGGAAGCTCCTCGCCGACGCCAAGGAACAGATGGATCTCGCCATCCGCGCCGTCCAGAAAGCCGGCACATCGGACCTTCGCGAGCTCGAGGCCGTGCGCACGAAAACACGCGAAAAGCTGAATGAAGTCAGCGAAAAATCCGCGCCGGAAAAAGAGCGCCCGAAATCGGCCACCAAGGCATCCGAGCTTCATCTGGGGGACGCGGTATTCGTACACTCGCTGAATCTGAAGGGGACCGTCTCCTCGCTCCCGGATGCAAAGGGCAACCTGTTTGTACAGATGGGGATCCTGCGCTCCCAGGTGCACATTTCCGACGTTCAGAAGATGAAGGAAAGCACGGTGCGCCTTGACGGAAAAGAAGTGAGAAAATCCGGCGTCTCGACATCCGGTCTGAGCAAGGCAGGGACGATGAGCGCAGAACTCAATCTGATCGGAAAGCGCGTTGAGGAAGCGCTTCCCGAACTTGAAAAGTACATTGACGATGCGTATCTTTCCCACCTCCCCCAGGTCAGAATCGTCCACGGCAAGGGGTCGGGTGCCTTACGGCAGGCCGTCCACCAGTACCTGAGGAAGCAGAAATTTGTAAAAGACTTCCACCTCGGCGAGTACGGGGAGGGGGATTCAGGCGTAACGATCGCTGTATTCAGATAATATCAGAATAGTAAACCACCGAAAGGATAACGGCCATGGCTGCAGATAAACAAAAAGTACTGATTGTCGACGATGATGAAAATATCGCCGAGCTGATTTCGCTGTATCTGATCAAGGAGTGCTATGAGACCAGCATCGTCCATGACGGAGAAAGCGCGATCCGCGCCTTTGCGTCTTTTCAGCCGAATATCGTCCTGCTGGACCTGATGCTTCCCGGAATCGACGGTTACCAGGTCTGCCGGGAGATCCGCAAGACCTCCTCCTGCCCGATCATCATGCTTTCCGCCAAGGGCGAAGTCTTTGATAAAGTGCTTGGTCTTGAGCTTGGCGCCGACGACTATATGGTAAAGCCCTTTGATTCCAAGGAGCTTGTTGCCCGGGTCAAGGCCATCTTAAGGCGCTCGAATGCGGCGCCTCAGGAAGCACAGCCCCGGAAGGAACAGGGAGAATTCGTTGAATATCCGGACCTTCTGATCAATCTCACGAACTATTCCGTCACCTACATGGGCAGGAAAGTGGAAATGCCCCCGAAGGAACTGGAGCTTCTGTATTTCCTTGCCAAATCCCCCAACCAGGTATTTACGCGGGAGCAGCTGCTGGACCGGATCTGGGGCTATGAATACATCGGAGACACCCGCACGGTCGACGTACATGTCAAACGGATCCGTGAAAAGCTGGAAGGAAACCCCAACTGGGCGGTTTCCACGGTCTGGGGCGTCGGCTATAAATTCGAGGTTCGTTCATGAAAAGTCCCTTACGCCTGAAGTTCACCATCGCTTTTATCATCATCGCAGCTGCGGGCTTCATGTTCGTGTACTTTTTCAGCGCCCGGATTGTCTCCCGGCAGGCGCAGAACAACGTCCTCTCGACGCTCTATAAGGACGCGGCGTATCTCGCAGCCGCCTATCAGGTCAATACCGGCTCCGTTAATCAGGGGCAGATCGAAGCGATGGCCTACGCCTCCGGCTCGGATATCTGGCTTCTGGATCTCTCCGGAAATGTCGTCGCTTCCTCTGGCGCTTCGAAAGTGCCCGAAGCCGTTCCTGATTTCAATCCGGCCTCAGGAACCGCCAGTTACTACATGATCGGCGATTTCTACGGCTGCTTTGACAGCGACTACCTAAGCGTCTACTATCCGCTGACGCAGGGCGTCAGGACGAACGGCTATGTCATCCTGCACTACCCGATCAATACCATTCGTCTGGATGCCGACAGCCGGCTTCTGGCCGCCTATATCATCTACGGCGGGCTGATGGTTCTGCTGCTCGGCTTTTTCCTCTTTCTCGAATTTGCAATGCTCCGCCGCCTCTCCAGGGTTCAGAAAGCCGGTCTGGAATACGTGAACGGAAATCTGACCTATCCTGCGGATGTCGGCGGAAATGACGAGATTACGCGGATTGCCGAAGCTGAAGAGGACCTCGCGCGCCAGCTGACCAGCGCCTCCGAGGATCAGCATCGTTTTCTCGCCAATATCTCCCATGATTTCCGCTCGCCGCTGACTTCGATCCGCGGCTATATCGCCGCGATGCAGGACGGTACCATTCCGCCGGAGCTGCAGGGAAAATACTTCGATGTGGTCCTGAATGAAACAGACCGTCTGACAAAGCTTGCCAACGGTCTGATCGACATGACGCAGCTTGAGAACGGAATCATTCTCGAACGTACGCGTTTCTGTATTAATGATCTCATCCGGGAAGTCCTTCCGACATTTGAAGGACCGGTCTATGAAAAGGGATTAAGCTTCGATGTGACCTTCGAAGAAGAGCATGCGCCGGTTGTTGCGGACCGCGCACGGATTCAGCAGGTCCTCTACAACCTGATCGACAACGCAATCAAGTTCTCCAACAGCGATTCCACGGTGGATATTTCCACCCACCTGCACGGCGACCGCATCCTGGTCTCCGTCGCGGATCACGGCGTGGGCATCGAAAAGGAAAATATCAATAAAATCGCGCTAATACCGGAAGACAGGAAAAGGCAGGGCGTTATACTGAAACATAC
>CAMVNR010000131.1 GCA_947168905.1 uncultured Lachnospiraceae bacterium | reverse complement strand
ATTCTCGTTTAGAATTTTCAGGGATTGGTTATACTGTTCAGTTTTCAAGGTGCTTCGTTGTCCTCATTGGGGCCAACTTCTATAGTCTACCATACCTTAGTCGTTTTGTCAAGCGGTTTTTTATCTTTTTTTATTTTACCCGCCGGGGTTTAAAAAAAGACGGAGAAGGCGGGATTTGAACCCGCGCACCGCGCAAACGGTCTACACCCTTAGCAGGGGCGCCTCTTCAGCCACTTGAGTACTTCTCCATGAAAAGGTCCTGCCAACAAGACATCCGGTTTTTCGACTTTCAAGGAACGCTCTTGCCTTCGCGAGAGTGCTTCGCTATTATAATCAAAAAAACCGGTTTTGTCAACCGATTTTTTTTAAAAAAATCCAGCATTTTCAAGGAAAAATGACACCCACTACATCTAGTTGTCACCCCCCTGGCATAACCACAACGATCTCGTGAAAAATACCCGAAAGCCATCATGGGCACCTTTCCCGCAGGCAGTTTTCACAAAATCCGGCCTCTCGTTCGGAATCTCTGTCTGGTCAACATTCAATATCGGTAGATATCATTCCCCTCAGAATCAATCGCTACAATCGCAGGGAACTCCTCCACCATAAGACGCCGGATGGCTTCTGTTCCGAGATCAGCGTACGCAAGCACCTCGGCTGATTTGATGCACTTCGATAAAAGTGCACCCGCTCCTCCGATCGCCGCAAGATACAGTCCGCCGTTTCGTACAATCGCATCCTTGACCGCATCATTTCGCTTTCCCTTCGCGATCATCACCTTCAGCCCAAGATCAAGAAGCGTCGGAGCGTAGGCGTCCATCCGCCCGGCTGTCGTCGGTCCCGCTGCGCCGATGACGCGTCCGGGAGGCGCGGGTGTAGGGCCCATATAGTAGACTGTTTCCCCTTCAAGCGGCACCGGCAGGGCCTCCTCTCGTAAAACCGCTTCACAGAGCCTCTTATGGGCGGCGTCTCTCGCGGTCAGCATCGGACCGGACAGATAGACAAAGTCCCCGACGCGGAGTTTTCGGATATCTTCATTATTTAAAGGAAGACGCAGATGATATTCCATTCTGTTTTTGGAATCCTTTCTTTCTGGCAGCAGCTGCAGGGCTGGTCCGTTCAAAGCTCCTGCCGGATATGGCGGTTGACATGGCAGCAGGTGTTCACGGCCACCGGAAGACTGGCAATGTGCGTCGGGGCGGCTTCGATCCTGACCGAAAGCGCCGTCACACTGCCTCCGAGACCCGCCGGGCCGATCGGAAGGGTGTTGATTTCGTCTAAAAGCTCCTTTTCAAGCGACGGAATCCAGGCCGGCCGGTTCTCTTCTTCTGCCGGATGCGCCCCTGCAAACAGGGCTTTTTTCGCGAGAATCGCGCACTTTTCAAAGGTTCCGCCGACGCCGACGCCGACAAACATCGGGGGGCAGGAATCTGCGCCTGCTTCCCGAACGGCAGTAAGCACAGCATTTCTGATCCCTTCGATACCGTCGGAGGGCTTCAGCATAAACAGCCGGCTTTTATTTTCGGAGCCCGCGCCTTTTGCCATCAGCGAAATGCTGAAGCCTTCCCCCGGGACGATCTCGTAATAAATCACTGCAGGCGTATTGTCGTTCGTGTTGACGCGCTCCACCGGATCCGAGACAACGGATTTTCGAAGGTACCCCTCCGTATATCCGCGCCGGACGCCTTCATTCAGCGCATCCGTTAAGGACCCGCCTGTCACATGAACCTCCTGGCCGATTTCTACAAACAGGATCACCATGCCAGTGTCCTGGCAGATTGGCAGATCCATTTCCCGGGCGGCATCAAGATTCCTCCCGATTTCGCGGAGGATATGCTTCCCGAGCGCAGTTTTCTCACGCTCCGCTGCACCGCGCACAGCTTCTTCAACATCGGGCGAAAGCACTTTATTGACAGACTTGCACATTTCGGCAACTGTCTCTGCAACCGTTCGGCAGGATATTTCCCGCATACTCTTTCTCCTTATTTCCCGGCATCTTCGCGAATCAGCCTCCGGACGGCCTCAATAGCTGTTCGGATGGCTGCGTCGGTATCATGCACCTGTTTGTTTTCGAGGCCGGCTTTCTCTCTCTCCTGATTAGCCACCGCCAGCAGAATCGTTCCAACCCGCACCCTGCGGTAAGCGCCGACAATAAAAAGCGCCGCCGACTCCATCTCAGAGGCAAGGCAGCCCAGTTTTACCCAGGCGTCCCATTTATTCATCAGCTCATAGCCGACCGGATGCTTCTCCGGCTGATGCTGCCCGTAGAAAGCGTCCTTGCACTGAACGACACCCACATGGAAGGGCATCCCCAGCTTCATCGCCGACATCACGAGCGCGTTTGTCACCACAGCGTCCGGAATCGCAGGATATTCGATCGGCGCATACTCACGGCTGGTGCCTTCCATGCGCACCGCGCCTGTAGCGATCACCAGATCCCCGCCCCGAACGGAAAGGTCCATACCTCCGCAGGTTCCTACGCGGATAAATGTGTCCGCGCCGCAGTTCGCAAGCTCCTCGAGAGCAATGGAGGCCGAAGGTCCGCCAATGCCGGTCGAGGTCACGCTTACGGGAACTCCGTCCAGCGTTCCGGTGTAGGTGACAAACTCGCGGCTGTCCGCAACCAGTTTCGGATTGGCAAAATAAGCCGCGATTTTCTGACAGCGTTTCGGGTCCCCCGGCAGAAAAACATATTTTCCGACATCGCCCGGTTTTGTACCGACGTGATACTGGTATCCGCCGCCTTCCGTATAATCTACCATGAAGAAACCTCCTATTCTTTTCTTTTGAGCGTTCCCGCCTCAATATCTGCCGCCAGGTCGTCCGGCATAAATCGTGCCGCCCGGACGGTGGTCACATTATATTCTTTCATCCGCGCAAGAGTAATCCAGTTCCTCGGATACTCTTCCAGTTTCCTGATTTTCATCAGTTTTTTCAGATTCACGTGTTCACTTTTCCCAAGGAAAGGAATATCTGTCTCGACAATCTCACACCGGTACAGAATGGCAGAATACGGAAGTCCGAGGTACATATAAGCGATATCTCCGGGCTGCATGCGGTCGCTGCCCTGCTTCCATTCAATAACATCCCTTTCCCCAAATGCCCGGATAATATCAAAATACTTCGGATTTGACGGAACCAGCCAGAGCCGCTTTCCGCTTTCTCTTGGGACTCCGGAAGCACTGTGAAGGGTTCGCTCAATGGTTTTCCGGCTGCACTCCGGAAACAGCGATGATATATGCAAAAGAATCCGCTCATAGGAATTTTCCGGCTCCTGCCTGTAGACACGGTCCGTAAATTCCGCGCCGAAAAAGACTTCCGGCGTCGAATACTCGGCGACTCCCCAGCCGTACTCTTTCCCGTATCTGTCTTTCATATAGACGAAATTGCTGACGAGAACGTAGCACTCGGCCTGCAGACGGTTGATCATGGTATCGAAGCCGGTATTGCCTTCCTTATTATAATTGCCTTCTTTTTTCAGGTCCCGTGACAGTACCGGCGCCATCCGCTCCAGGAGGTCATAGAGCACCTTATCTTTATAGGGTACCAGCTCGTCGTCATAACGCGCATCGAAATCGTAACCGTCTCTTCTCCAGTTCGCGAAATCCGGGAACCATTCCCTGCTGATAAACACGGCTTTATTTCCGATAAATTTCCCGTAAGCACAGCGGGCTTCCCGGATCACGGGACCTTTCCACTCCCAGACGCCCGGTTCCTCAGAAAACCAGACCGAAGGGTCCGCATGCTCCTCCACGGAAAAGCCCGGAATCGCATTCCTGAAAAGCGGAAGAATTCCGAATTCCTCCACAGCGTTTATCAGGTCCTGTTTGGTCCGGATTGTAAAGTCCCGCATCTTTCCCTCCGCCGGATGCACTATCTGCATCCTGTGTCCCTTGATTCGTTCTGAAAAGTATGATATATTTGGTCTGTAAAAATATTATAAAATATTTTTTTAACTTTGCAACCGATATTCATCACTTTCTGTCTGTAAATGCAAAGAAGAAACTGTTTGTGTTCACCGCCTGCCGGTGAAAATGTGTTTCGATACTTTAGGAGGTCCTGAACATGAAAAAGAAAATCACCAAATTTCTTATGGGATTTGCTGCGCTTGCGCTCTTCTTCGCACAGTATGCCTGTGCCGGCTCCGGCGCAAAGAGCAGCTCATACAACGCCCTCACAAGCGATGACTTTGACGGCAATTATTATGAAGCCGCAGAAGAGGAAGCTTACTACGGCGATGACTATGAGTATGAATATCCGAGAGAGGAAAAATCCGGCGGTGGGGGTATGTACTCCGAGAATGACACCGATAAGGACGATGACCCGAATTCGGATCCTGTCGAACCGGCGACACTTGACGAAAAACTTGTCTATACCTGCACCATGGATATGGAAACCACCGAATACGAGGAAACCATCGCTGCCATCCGCGCGCTGATTGATAAGTATAACGGCATTATCGGTTATGAAACCTATTCTGATTCGGCACAGAACTGGTACTATTCTTCCTATGAAAAGAGAAGCGGCACCTTAACCGCCTACCTCGTTATCCGGATTCCTTCCAAAAACTACCGCGCTTTCCTCGAAGGCATGGAAGGACATGGGAAAATCACCCGCTCCGAGCAGAGCGTGGAAAACATCACCCGCAAGTACAGCGAAACCCAGACAACCATCCGCTCTCTCGAGACCCAGGAAGAGCGCCTCCTGGAAATGATGGAGAACGCCGAAACCATTGAGGAAATGCTCGCCATTGAGGATCGCCTGAGCGAAGTCCAGAATGAGCTGCAGATCATGAAAAACCGGCTTGCGGAGATGGATACGGATATTACTTATTCAACCGTCAACCTGAATGTCCGGGAAGTAATTGAATACACCGAGGATCCGGAATCCCGGCATACCCTGACCTTCTCAGACCGTCTGAAAAACACGCTTCAGGATTCCTGGTCCATGTTCACCGGCTTCCTTGAAGGCCTGCTCTTCTTCCTGATCCGAGCGCTTCCGATCATGCTTGTCATCGGCGGCATCACCATCGGCATCATGTTCATTATCATGGGCATTGTAAAGAGCTCTAAAAAACGCAATGCACGAAAAGCGGCGAAGAATCTTCCTGCCGCGCAGGCTGACGGAACACAGACGGTCAGCGTACCGAATACGCCCGAAGAACAGAAGAAATAAGGACGTGTTTCCTTTCGGTTCATATAAAAACGAAG
>CAMVNR010000130.1 GCA_947168905.1 uncultured Lachnospiraceae bacterium | reverse complement strand
GATATCCGCCACCGAGCGGCCGGCATACGCGATTGCGATCTGTGTTTGGAGTTAGCTGGGTGGTCTCACGTACTGCTTCTGTTTCTCCTTTATCAGTTTCATCAGCTCCTCAGGGCTTTCGGCCACGGCCATTCTCCGGTCGATGCTCTCGCTCCTGATCCTCCGGACCGCTTCCGAAAAAGCCTGTTCAAGCTCCTCACTGCTCATCGTTTCGCTTAAGTTTGACGACATCAGCTCTGCCGCCCGCGCATAATTTTCACTGTCAATATACCGGTTCAGAACTGCGCCGGGACTCACAGCGCCTCCCGAAAGGAAGGCCTCGGCGATTTCCTTCATCAGCGGATCCCGGAAGTCCTCCGCCGTAAGCCCGCTCTTCGCAGCAAACTCCGGCTTCTCGGAGAGCACGGTTAAGACAAGCTTTTCCGCCGCCTGAATGCCCGTATCGCGGTTTTTCCTGCCGATGGGGCGTTCGGGCAGTCCGGGGCTCTCGGCGTCATACTTTACGGGCGCCCGGTTTCCGATCAGGTTCACCTTCCCGCGGAGCAGCGAAAAATCGATCCCGTAGCGGTTTGCAACGGCCTCGATATAGGAATTCCGCTCGATTTCGTCCGTAAACTCCGCCAGTCTTTCTGCCGCTGTATTGAAAAAACGGCTCTTGGCGTCCGGATCGCCGAAATCAAAATTCTGCCTTAAAACCGACATCTCAAAAAGGAAGGCGTTTTCTGCCCGGTTGATTCTCTCCTGAAATTCCTCCGCTCCGAGGTTTTTGATAAACTCGTCCGGATCCTTGTAGGGTTCCATGGAAAGCACCCGGATTCTGAGGCCTGCTTCTTTCAGAATCGGGATGGCCCGGATGGCCGCCTTCTTTCCTGCGCCGTCATTGTCGTAGCACAGGATCACTTCATCTGTGTAGCGCTTCATGATCATCCCGTGCTGAACGGTAAAGGCCGTGCCCAGAGACGCCACGGCATTCGTAAAGCCCGCCTGGTGCATGGAGATCACATCCATATAGCCTTCGCAGACGAGAAGACAGCCTTTCCGGCTTCTTCTGGCGTAGTTGAGCCCGTACAGGTTTCTGCTTTTATCGAAAATCTTCGTCTCCGGCGAATTCAGGTACTTCGGTTCCCCGTCGCCAAGCACTCTTCCGCCAAAGGCGATGACACGATTATTCACGTCCATGATCGGGAACATCACGCGGTTCCAGAATTTATCCCCGGTTCCGTTCTCCCGGATGGAAATCAGTCCGGAATCCCTGAGCGCCTGGTCCGAATATCCTTTTTCCTTCAGGAAGCGGTACAGGGCCTGCGGATGGGTTCCCGCATAGCCGAGTCCGAAAGCCCGGATCATTTCATCTGAAACGCCGCGCTTTTTCAGGTAATTCAGACCGCCCTTTCCCTGTTCCGTCCGAAGCATCCGGTAATAGTAGGTCGCTGCGTCCCTGTGTATCTTAAGAAGTATGCTTCTTAAATCCTGCTCCCGGCGCATTTCGGCGCTTTCCTCCTCCTTGGGGAGTTCGACGCCGGCGCGGTCGGCGAGCATTTTCAGTGCTTCCTGAAAGGTGTAATTCTCGTAATCCATCACAAAGGTGATCACGTTCCCGCCGGCTCCGCAGCCGAAGCAGTGGTACATCTGCCGCTCGGCCGATACGGAGAAGGAAGGCGTTTTCTCATTGTGAAAAGGACACAGTCCGAAATAATTCGCTCCCTTTTTCTGCAGATGCACATAAGACCCGATTACGTCCACAATCGGGTTTCTTTCACGTACTTCTTCTATTTTTTCATCGGAATAATACATATTCACATCCCTGTATAACGATGAAACGGATCTTACTTTCGAAGATCTACTCAGACCAGCCTTTCGGAATGAAAAGCTCCTGGTACTCACGGACCGCGAACTGATCCGTCATTCCGGAAATATAGTCGCAGATAACAATTTCCTTCTTCTCCCCCTGCTCTAAGAATCGTAAAGCAGACGACGGGAGGCGTTCCGGCCGGGCTTCGTAGTAATGGTACAGCTGCCGGAGCATCTTCTGCGCCTTCTCCTCCTCCGCCTTGACGCGCGTTGAGCGGTACACTGCGCGGTGCATAAAGCTCCTTAAGCCGAACATTGCCTCGGACACGGCATCGGACTGGAAGATATCGCTTTTCCCGCTGCTCTCCGTAATCACGTCGTGCACAAGCTTATTCAGGCGGTTCTTCACCGAATGCCCCAGAATGTCCGTATACTCCCGCGGCAGATCCTCTTCCGTCAGGACTCCTGCCCGGATGGCATCGTCGATGTCATGATTGATATAGGCGATTTTGTCCGACAGGCGCACCACCCTGCCCTCCAGCGTCTCGGGCCTGTTGGCGGTTCCGTGGTTTAAGATGCCGTCCACGGTTTCCCGCGTAAGATTCAGTCCTTTTCCGTCCTTTTCGAGAAATTCGACGATCCGCACGCTCTGTTCGTTGTGGCGGAAGCGTCCGAGTCCCGCCTCTCTCAGAATCATGTCGAGTGCGGCTTCGCCGGAATGTCCGTACGGCGTGTGCCCGAGATCGTGTCCGAGGGCGATCGCCTCCGTCAGGTCCTCGTTCAGATAAAGCGCCTTGGCAATGGTCCGTGCGATCTGAGAGACCTCGAGCGTATGCGTAAGCCTTGTACGGTAATGGTCTCCCTCCGGCTCCAGGAATACCTGCGTTTTATTCTTCAGGCGCCGGAAGGACTTGCTGTGAAGAATCCTGTCCCGGTCCCGCTGATAGCAGGTCCGGATATCGCAGGGCTCCTCCTCCGTACGCCTTCCCCGGGATTCCCGGCTGTGCGACGCGTACGGACTCAGGATTTCGTATTCGCGTTCTTCCATCAGCTCCCTGATACTTACGCCCATAATAAGCTCCTGTCCTGTCTGTTTCCGGCAGGGGAAGGCTTCTCCCCGTCCGCGATATTAAACACAGAGGCCCGGATACAGACCGGACCTCTCGTGTTTCTTTCACAGTACTTCCCGAAATCAAGTTTTATCTCAGCTTCGAGAATACATATTCATTGTCATAGAAGTCGGTCATGATGAACTTACCGTCCTCAAATTTAAGAGCCAGCTGTCCGCCGTTGGTTCCGAGGAGTGACAGCGTCTCGCCGTCAAAGCTGTAGCGGAAAGCCGTTGTTCTTCCGAGCTCGTAAATGGCTCCTTTGCCGTTTGCCTTAAGCTCGAACATCGACAGGCCCTTATAGTAATTCTTTCCGTAGAATTCCTCGAGCTCTGCCTGCTCGTATCCGCCGTAAGCCGAAACATAATACATGCCGGCGATCTCGGAATAATCCTCCTTCGCGGGTTTGGTTTCCTTTTCAGTCTCGGTTTCTGTCTCAGTCTCAGTTTCCGTCTCCGTTTCTGTCTCTGTCTCCGTCTCCGTTTCGCTTCCGGATTCTGTTTCCGTTTCAGTTTCAGTTTCAGTTTCCGTCTCCGTTTCGGTTTCCGTCACGGGTTCCGTGCCCGGCTCGTCATCGCGGAAGTAGGCATCCTCATGCATCTCTCCGTCGGCAATCGGAAGGTAGGAGGTCAGAATGCCCTGTAGGGACTCCGAAAGCTCCGGATCGTCACAGTAGCGGATTCTCTGGGAAGGACCGACAAGGGTGATCTGGTACATGCCGTCCTTCGTGTAATACACCAGATCCTCATCCGGAATGAAATCATTCATTTCGTCCGTCGTGATCATGAACATATGGTGCTGCAGAAGGTCCATATACTCTTCATCGGCAAACATTTCCCCGTAGACGGCATACTCCAGGCTGTCCGCCCCGAACTGTTCTTCCACGCCTTCCATAAAGTCGGTGTAATCGTCCCAGGTGGTATCGATTTCGTACCAGATGCCGTCCGACTGTACGATCGACCATGCATGGCCGCCCATACCGCCGTCCGCGCCGGCGTCTCCCGCATTGCCGGTAATGACCGTTCCGTAGAATCCGAGCTGCTGCAGGATGTACAGATATGCCTGTGAATAACCGTCACAGACACAGTAATTCGGTGTGCCGTCGCTGTTATGTACGAAGCAGCCGAAGGCCGTGTGGCCGAAGTCATTCTTGTTTTCGTTCAGGATATCATAATCGTAAACCGCCATGTCGATGATAATATCATGCACCTGGCGAAGGATGTCCTCATCGGACTGATTGGTATCGATCTGGTCAATAATGTCCTGCGCGACCTCGTTAAAGGCGTCGCAGTCCTCTTCAAAGGTCGCATAGGGCTCGGTGAACTGGAGATACAGGGTATCATTCGTTTCACCGAAGAAAGCATCAAACTTGACGCTGCCGTTCCAGTAATACATCCACCAGAGCTCGGGATGATCGTATGTAAGGGACAGCCAGACAACATAATAATCATTGGCGAATTCAGGCGACGTTACATCCCGGTCGGTCTTTAAGGTAACAATGTTGTCGCTTGTCGTCGGATCCTGCGCAAGAAGCAGCATGGCATCATAGATTTCACGCTGTTCTTCATTGAAATGGTCATAGAAGTAGTAACCGGGCGCCTCATTGATAATCAGGTCGTCCACGCCCTTCTGGTAGGCCCGCATCGCGCGGTCCATCTCGGCGATTTCCTCTTCCCCGATGATTTCCGGAGAAACCACCTCGATTTTCGGAATCAGGCCGGTGCGGAAAAGATTAATGGGTTCGAGCGCAGTTCCCGTAAAATCGCCTTTTGCGAACTGGTCGATTACTTCCGTCAGATTTTCCTGAAGCGTCGCCTCATCCGGAAGATCGGAAGGCTTTTCCGTTTCCGTTTCTGTTTCTGTTTCTGTTTCTGTTTCCGTTTCTTTCTCTGTGGTTGTTTCGGCCTCCGAAGTCTTAACTTCGGCCGTCTCTGTCTCCTGTTCGGAAACCGTGGCGGGTGCCTCAGTCTCTGCAGGCTTCGCTGTGCAGGCCGACAGCAGCATAAGGAATGCCAGGATCATCGCAAGTATCGGTGTCAGTCTCTTCGTTTTCAAGATTTTTCTCCTTTCAAATCATTAAAAACTCACGGTTTCAAACCGCTTTTATCATATCATTCTTCATTCTTTTCGTCAATCACATACGGCCAGTTATTTTCTATGGCGAAGCTGTGGGCTGCCGATCCCTCACTGCAGTGAATGACAATCCGTTTTCTTCCGGATCCGTCGTTTTCATTTCCGTAACTGTTGAAGGCAAGCGGGAAAATCACCGAGACACTGTCGGGAACAGTCACATCTGTCAGCTTTTCGCAGCTGTAGAATGCGCCGGCGGCAATCGCCGTAATTCCGTCCGGCACCGCCGCGCTTCCCTTCCTGCCCGCCGGGCAGGCGATCAGCGTCTTTTTCGCTTTGTCGGTCAGCATTC
>CAMVNR010000129.1 GCA_947168905.1 uncultured Lachnospiraceae bacterium | reverse complement strand
CTACCGGGCGGATTCGGGACTTTCACCCGTTAGAAACGTGCGCCGCCGGGCGCACGATATTGACAAGGCAGGACAGTTGTATGTCCTGCCTTTTTGTGCGGCAATCCCGGAATGCGGCGGTATGACGGTTCCGGTGACTGCAGATATGGAGGAGTTCCGGCGTGGACAGAAAATTCTGCGAACTGATATATGAAGATATGAAACCGGCGCCTCCTGGGACCGCTGTATTCTGACCGGAGAGTTGATCAGGCAAAACGGGGGCCGTATCGCGGATCCGGGTGCTTTGTAATCCCCGGGAAACCTTCCTGATCTCTGTTTTTTGAATCCTCGGTTGACAATCTAAGTAAATAATGCTAAATTACAAGTAAATAAAGCTAAACCGGATGGGTAAAACGAACTAAACTAAATGAAAATCGAGGAAAAATGTACAATCAGGGAGGTAAATCAATGTTTACAGGGGAAATCAGGGCACACCTGGTAAATGATCTGATCCCTTTCTGGGACCGGCTCCGGGACGAAAAGAACGGCGGATTCTACGGTTTCATGGATGCGGATCTGAATCTGGAACGGGAGGCGAAAAAAGGCGGAATACTGAACAGCCGGATTCTGTGGTTCTTCAGCAACTGTGCCGTTTATCTGAAGGATGAACGCTGTCTCCTGGATGCGAAGCAGGCCTACGAATTCCTGCGCGACCATCTGGTGGACAGCCGGTACGGCGGCGTGTACTGGTCCGTACAGGCGGACGGAACGCCTGCGGACACGCTGAAGCATACCTACAACCAGGCCTTTGCCATTTACGGACTGTCCTCGTATTACGAGGCATCCGGCGACCGGGAAGCGCTGCAGCTCGCATTCACGCTCGCAAACCTGGTGGAAGAGAAGATGCGTGATGAGAACGGATATCTCGAGAGCTTCAACCGTGACTTTTCACCGTCGGACAATGAAAAGCTTTCGGAGCACGGGGTGAATGCTTACCGGACGATGAATACGCTTTTGCACCTTCTGGAGGCGTATACCGAGCTGTACCGGGTATCGAAGGACAGCATGATCCGCGGAAAAATCTGCGAAATGCTCGATATTGTGGCGGAAAAGGTCTACAATCCGGAGCTGAAGCGGCAGGAATGCTTCTTCGATGCGGATTATCATTCTCTGACGGACCTGCATTCCTACGGCCATGATATTGAAGCCTCCTGGCTGACGGAGCGGTCGCTCGAGGTGCTGGACGATCCTGCGTACACCGCGAAGATCCTGCCGATCCTTCATGCAGTCCGGGACTGTTCGATGGAAAAAGGCTTTTCCGGGGAATATCTCTTTAACGAGTGCGACAAGGGCGTGCAGGATAAAACCGCAGTCTGGTGGGTGCAGGCGGAGACGGTTGTCGCCATGGTGAACGCGTATCAGAAAAGCGGGAATCCAGACGATCTGGAGTGTGCGGAAAAGGTCTGGGCATTTATCAGGCGCGTACTGATTGACCGCGCATCCGGGGGCGAATGGCACAGCGAGACGGATCCGGACGGCACGGACCACCGCCGTCCGATGGTCAGCCAGTGGAAATGCCCCTATCACAACGGCCGGATGTGTCTGGAAGTGCTGAAACGGCTTGACAAGTAAAGAACAAAAAGCTACGATGTTTTCAACCGGTAACGAACCTTCAGGCGGACGAAATGCCAAAAAGGGAAAAGACTAAAAGAAAGGACAGCGTATCATTATGGTAGAACAGATTAAAGTCGGTGTCGTCGGCTGCGGAGGCATCTGCAAGGGCACCTACATGGAGAACATGGTCAACAAATTCGCGATTATTGACGTCGTCGGCGCGTGCGATCAGATCGATTCCAGGGCGCAGTGGATGGCGGATCATTATCCCGGCGTGAAGAAGATGAGCCTCGACGAGATGATGAACGACCCTGAGATTCAGATCATTGTCAACCTGACCTATCCGGAGTCCCACGTTGCGATTACAAAAATGGCGCTCGAGCACGGAAAGCATGTCTATGTCGAGAAGATGATGGCGCCGACTTTCGAAGAGGCGAAGATGCTCTATGACCTTGCCAGGGAAAAGGGTCTGATGTACACGACCGCGCCGGACACCTTCCTCGGCTCCTGGGAGCAGGACGCGAGAATGTATCTTGACAACGGCGTCATCGGAGAGCCGCGTACTGTTCATGCGCAGATTTCGCGCTATTACGACCCGGATACGCCCTTCTTTGACACAGAACCCCGGTATTTCTTCTTCCCGCTGCATTACGGCGGCGGCTTCCCCTTTGACCTCGGCGGCTATTTCCTGCATGAAATGATCAATCTTTTCGGCAGCATCCGGCGGGTCTGCGGCTTCGGCGGAAATCTTTTCCCGGAGCGGACGTATAAGAATCCGAAGCATCCGAAGTACGGGGAGAAATTTGAAGTCAATACGCCGACCACGCTGATTGCGGCGCTGGAATTCGAGAACGGCGTGCTCGGGACCTTCAACATTTCTTCCGATACGCAGAATACGATGATCTTTGAAGTGGCGGGCTCCGAGGGCGTGATGCACCTCGGCGATCCGAACTCCTTCCGCACCCCGATCACCGTGACGCGTCCCGGCGCGAACCCTTCCGAGATCGATATCCCGAGAGGACCAAAGCCGGCACCGGATCCGAACGCGGACAACGACCGCCAGGTTCTCGGCGAAGCAAAGCCTTCGCAGACGGTCATCCTTCCTTCCATGCACGGCTTCTACGAATCGCTTCGCGGCGTCGGCCTTGCAGATATGTGCTATGCCCTGAAGAACGGCCGCCGTCCGCGCTGTCATGCCGATATCGGTCTGCATTCGATCGAGGTGATCCACGGTATCCAGGAGTCCTGCAGAACCGGCAGGTTCTATGAGATGACGACAAAATGCGAGCGTCCGGAGCCGCTTCCGGCGAGCGCTTATTCGGCAAGCGGTCAGGAAAGAGTCCTTGACGAATAACTGAATACTGTAGGGACAGGCCTTCTTGTCGGGCCTGTCCCTGTTTGCCTGCGCATAAAATGTGCCTGCACGGTGTTTTGTTTTTTACAGAACGGAATGATTATAGGGAGAGAAGAAACAGCTATGGAAAAATATACGGTAAAGTCCCCTTCGGGTGCGCTGGAACTGACATTTACTGCCGCGGACGGAAAGGTCTGCTACCAGGTGCTCCGGGAAGGAAAGTGCATCGTCGACCCGTCCCCTTTAGGGCTTGTACTGCCGGAGCTTGACCTCTCGGAGGGACTTGTCTTTACAGGGGCGGAAGAAACTTCCGCGGATGAAAGCTACACAATCCCGGCATTCAAGAAGTCGGTATGCAGGAACTGTTACAAAGGGATCATCCTGCATTTTGAAAAAGAAGGATGTACGCTGCTTGTCGAAGGCCGTGTCTTTGACGACGGTGCTGCCGTCCGTCTTGGAATCCCCGGGGAGGGAGAAGTCCTGATCGATCATGAAACGACGGGCTTTATGCTTCCGGATACGGTTTCTGAAGTCACAGCAATGAAATGGCTCTGCTCCTATGAGGATCATTACCACCCGGTGCCGGCGGAAGAGCTTTTCCAGAATCTCTATGCATTCCCGGTGCTGTACCGCTCGGGAAAAAACAACTGGACACTGATCGCGGAAGCCGCGGTATTCGGCGATTACGGCGGATCGGTGCTCGGCGCGGACCGGGAAGAACCGGACCTCCTGAAGGTGAAGAAGGCGGTCGACAAGCTGGACTGCATCCGGGCAGCGCTTCCGGTGTATACGCCCTGGCGCGCTGTTCTGAATGGGACGCTTGACGAGATCGTAAACGGAAACCTGCTTGAAAACCTTTGCCCCGAATCCGTCGTCAGCGATCCTTCATTCATCGAGCCCGGAATGGCTGCCTGGTCCTGGTCGGCAGAGCACAGCTCGCCGCGCGATTCGAAGCGGATGCACCAGTATGTGGACTTCGCGGCGGCGATGGGCTGGCCGTACTCTATCGTAGACGGCGGCTGGCCGGGCGTCATTGACATCCCGGAGCTGGTTGAATATGCGGCTGCGAAAAAGGTAAAGATCTGGATCTGGTCGCATTCACGTCCGCTGCGTGATCCGGAGGTGGTCGACCGGGAGTTTGCGCTCTGGAAGAGCTGGGGCGTCGCCGGCGTCAAGATCGACTTCTTTGAGTCGGATAAACAGGAACGCGCCGCACAGTACGCGATGCTTGCAGAGCTTGCAGCCAAACACCGGCTGATGCTGAATTTCCATGGCTGCATGAAACCGTCCGGGACGATCCGCTGCTGGCCGCACGTCCTTTCCTACGAGGGCGTGCAGGGCGGAGAGTACCTGGCGAACTTCTCTACGTTCACCCCGATGGGACCGGATGCCGCGCATAACTGCACGCTGCCCTTTACCAGGAACGTGATGGGGCCGATGGACTATACGCCGGTCTGCTATGCGACTTATATCACCGGTACGACGGATGCGCACCAGACGGCGCTTCCGGTCGTCTTCCTGAGCTATATCACGCACTGTGCGGAGCGTAAGGAGACCGTTGAGACGAATGTCTGCCGTGAATTCCTTTCCGGCCTTCCGACGGCATGGGACGAGAGCCGTCTCCTGGAGGGAACCCCGGCTAATTTCGTCACAATGGCCAGAAGGAAAGGCGCAGCATGGTATATCGGCGGAATCTGCGCAAGACGCCCGAGAAATGCTGAGATTGTGCTGGACTTTGTGGAACAGGAAGAGTACTCCGCCGAGATCTGGCAGGATGACCTTTCGGATTTGAGGCCGTCAGACGCAGCGGTTGGCGCTCTTGGGGAAATGACGCCGGAGATTGTCGCATCCCTGGAAGAAATGTTCCAGCGGCCCTGTCAGCATCAGCATGATATACACAAAACGCTGCACAGAAACTTTACCGTAAAGAAGGGTGAAACACTGGTGATTCCGGAAAGCGTCAACGGCGGATTCGCGCTGAAGCTCCGTCCGAAGAGGGCATAATGGCGGATTCGAGCTGAAGTTCCGTCTGAAGAGGGTATAATGGCGGTTTTGCGGTGAAGCTCTGTCCGAAGAGAGTATAACGGCGATTACCGGAATACGGAAAACAGCGCGGCGCTTTTTTGAGAAGAACAGATCATCACCGCATTGCGGATCATAAAAAACGACAGGCAGGGGTAAGAATCCTCTGCCTGTCATTTTTTGTGAAACCCGTGTTTTTTTGCCCCCCCGTGTTTTTTTGTGAAACCCGCAGCCTATGCAAGCTGCCGGACGCTGTTTTTGACAACCAGATGTCCTTCCATGATATAGAGGCCTTTCCGGTAATAAATGCCGCGGATTTTCTTCGAAAGCAGATTGACCGCGCATTTTGCCATTCGGTCCAGATCCACTTCGTAACTGGTGATTCCGATATCACAGGCGCCGGGGGCCAGGAAGTTATCGAAGCCGGCGACGGAGATATCCTCC
>CAMVNR010000128.1 GCA_947168905.1 uncultured Lachnospiraceae bacterium | reverse complement strand
GGGAGAAGGTCGTCAAGAGATTCTCCTCCCTGGTAACGTTTCTTATATTCTTCTGTCTTATTCCGGAGCTCTTCATCCGAGTATGCCATCATCACCGGACGTAGCGAGTTGATCTTCTGCAGGATCGGGCGAAGCCGCTTGATCTCATTCTCGCTGTGGGTTCCGAATATTTTCGTAATTAAGCTCATACGAACCTCCTGTGCATAGCTGAATATATTCTACCACTTTTCGGAAGATAATTCAACTGCCAAGGATGTTCTTGCGAATTACTTCAAAAGGAGCCTCCGAGCAGTCCAGAAGCGCCTTATGGAATGCACGAAGGTCGAAGTCATCCGCGTCCCTCGCCTCGTTCTCAATGTCAAGGATTTCGAGTTCACCGATTGCATAAAGCTCGTACGTTCCGGGATCGGCACGCATATAGTCATACATCCACTTCGCGGCATCTTCCGCCCCGTCGAAGTAATCGGAAATATAACGGGCGATGTCTTTTTCGGTCCAGCCTTCCCAGTGCAGCCCCAGATCAACGCGCGCATAAATATACAGGGAGATCTGAGCGTTGATCCGAAGAAGCTCCGCACCGTCCTCGGAAAGCCCGTCGACATAATTGTATGCATTGTTTTCAACGTAGGTAGCGTAGCCTTCCGCAAATCCGCTGGTTCCGAGCGCATCACGAAGCATGTACTTCGCATTATTCTTAAAATAGTTGGTCTGATACAGATGTCCCGGATAGCCTTCATGCGCGAGGGTGATAAAAATATCATCTTCCTCACTTCCTCTGTCGCAGTTGATCAGAATGGAGTTCTTTACATCTGCGTCCATCGGAGGAATCATATAGCAGGCGGGGCTTAAATAGTCCCTTAAGGAGGCGTCTACATATTTCACTGAATAGTCCACCTCGGGGATTTCCGGATAATCCTCCAGGATCTTCTCCTGCAGAATTCTGAGACAGAGGTTCGGATCGGTCGTACTGAAGGGTGGATTCTCAAACAGGTCATACAAAGCGTAATTGTCCCGTAAAAGCATACCGATCGTATTGATGCCCTCATCAATGGCTTCATCAAGCATCTCAATCATTTCGTCCGGCGTCCGGTCCGATCCGACAGTAGCCTTCAGAAGATACTCAAAATATTCGCTGCCGTCCGGGTAATTGCACAGGCCGCCCTCATAGCGGTTCTGTCCCTGATACTTCGGAAGCTCCTCAAGGAGGTAGTCATACGCAGGATACACGCAGTTCATCACTGCCTCTTCATTTTCTTTGATGAGCGCTTCCCTCGTTTCATCATCCAGGTCAAGTTCCTTCAGGCGCTCTTCGAATGTTGAGATCAGGAAGCTCTCGTCCTTTGCATCGATAAACTCCCGGATCTGATCCAGGGTATTCTCGAGGATGTCATCCTCCATAAAAAGCCCGGCCTCAGCTTTGGCCTTCTCGAAATTCATGATCTCCTCATAATACTCGGGGATCAGCTCAAGAAGCGCAATATAATCTCTGACATCCGCCTCGCTGTAGAAATTGTATTCCGCCAGCTCCAGCGGAAGCATGGCCTGCTGTCCGGAATTCGGACCGAGCGGCTCATACAGAAGATCCAGCCCGAAGCCGAGTTCTTCTACATCCAGATAACGCTCGAAGGCGTCATAGGTCAGTTTTCCTTCCCAGTCGAGAGAATCATAGTCAAAGCTTTCCAGTTCCTCCCGGTAAAGTCGGATGGTATCCTCGTACTCTGACAGCGCTTCGTCCGATACGTCCAGAGAATTCCAGTAGACTTCCGATGTGTCAATCCCGTATTTGTCCGGCTGGCTCACATGATAATGGATGCTGAGCGTGTCCGATGCGAGCAGCTCTCCGTAAATACGGTTCGTAAATTCCAGGAAGCTTTCGTTTGCTTCCTCATGCGGCTTTACCGTCTCTTCCTCATGCGGCTTTACCGTCTCTTCCTCTGTTTCGGCGCTCCCGGCTTCCGAAGAAGGCTCCTTGGCGGCGTCGGATGGCTTTTCGGTCTCCGTCTCAGGGCTCTCGGCGGCCCCGGATGTCGTCTCATCGCTTTCTTTTGTCTGCGTTCCTTTTTCACGCAGCTTTTCGACAGCAGCAAAGCCTGCGAGAACACCCGTCGTAATACAGCCGGAAAGCGAGGCCAAGACCAACGCGAGCGCCAGAAGAAGCGCCGTAAATTTCATCAGGTTTTTCTTTGTCATAGGGTTCCTTTCCCGTCTTCCTTTCCCGGGCGCATGATCAGTTTGCAGATCCTGTTTCCGAGAAGAGAAAACTTTTCTTCATACTCTGTCATAATATTTCCCGCATTCATTTCGGGGTTTCTGTGAAGGTCCCGCGTCACCGCCAGGATCTCCCAACCTGCGCTTTCTGCTTCTTCAAGCGAAAAATCAAACAGCCCCGTATTATCCGTTTTAAACTCCACCACCCCTCCAGGCGCGAGGATCTTCTGATACCGGGCCAGAAATTCGCGGGAGGTCAGGCGTCTCTTATGATGACGGGCTTTCGGCCAGGGATCCGAGAAGTTCAGATAGATTTTCCCGATCTCCCCTTTGTCAAATATATTCTCCAGTTCTTCGGCGTCGAAGCGAAGATAATAAAGGTTTGTGCATTCCATCTCAGCGCGTTTTTCAAGCGCCCTCAGAAGCACCGAAGAGAATTTTTCAATTCCGAGATAATTAATATCGGGATTGCGAAGTGCAAGCTCCGATAAGAAACGGCCTTTTCCGCAGCCGATCTCGATTTCCAACGGCTGTCTGTTGGGGTAAACTTCATTCCATCTGCCTCTATGGGTTTCCGGTTCCTGTACAATAAAAGGATTTTTCAGCATTTCCTCTTTCGCACCGGGTATATTTCTGAGTCTCATTCAGCTCCTTTTCTCTTCCCGATCCGGGCGTTCCTTCGTAAACAGGCCGGATCAAATCATATTACTCATCTTCCGGATTCAGAAGATAATAGTTCGCGGTATCCCAGTATCTCCCGCGGTAATACATTTCCGCAGGACGGATTCCTTCGTAAAGCATTCCCGCCTTCTGCATCACACGGCCGCTCGCCGCATTTTCCGTAATATGACAGCAGGTCACCTTATGAATTCCGTGCCGGAACATAAACTGAATCGCGGCCTTCAGGGCTTCGGTCGCATAGCCGCAGTTCCAGTATTTCCGGCCGTAGGCATAGCCAAGCTCTGCGTTCCTGAAGTATATATTCGGACTGCTGCACTGATTCAGCATGCCTATAAACTCGCCCGTGTCTTTCTTTACTACAGCAAAGCAGTACAGTTTCTGCCGTCTGCAGGACTCCGCAATGCTGTCCGCCGAAGCATCCTCTTCTTTTTCGATGTATGGAGCCAGATAATACTTCAGAACCTCTCTGTCATGGCTGATGCAGTGGAAAAGCGGAAGCGCGTCGCTTTTTTCAAGCGGCCGTAAAAGAAGCCGTTCGGTCTCAATGACGGCCTCCGGCTCGTATACAAATTCTTTCATCATTCAGTCCTTCCCTGGGTTCATAACCGGAATAGTATACTTGATTTTGCCTTAAAAATCAACAAGCCCCGTTCCTTCTACACACAGTTTTCACAAAAATACTTCCGGAGAAAAAAAGTTCTTGACTTTTTTCGGGTCAGTGACTATAATAACGCTTGTGCCTGATAAAAAGGCTATGCACCATTAGCTCAGTTGGTAGAGCACCTGACTCTTAATCAGGGTGTCCAGGGTTCGAGCCCCTGATGGTGCATGGGGGAGCATCAATCCTGAAGCATTCGCTCGGGGTTGGTGTTCTTTTTTTACTGTCCGAGCCGGATAATCGAGCGCAGATAGATTTTATACGCGCGAAGCCAGCTTTCGATATGCAGCACCTCATCCGGTCCGTGTGCGCCGCCATGCCCTTTCGGAAGAAATTCCGGTTTTTCATCGTGATGAAGTCCCGGTCCGAAGGTGATGGCCCCCGGAATCACCCGGCTGTATGTCCCGCCGCCCATCGCGTAGGGTTCGTCCTCTCTTCCCGTGATTTCCTGGTAGCTTTCCTGCAGTTTTCTGACTCTCTCGTCATTCTTATCAATGTAAAATGGTTTTTCAATCTGCAGCTTTTCAAGAAGAACCCCGTTTTCCTTAAGAAGCGCCTGAAAACCTTCCGTCATCATGTGAATATCTGCGGATACCGGATAGCGAATATCCAGAAGAACCCGGATTCTGTCGTTCTCCACGCTGAAAACACCCGCATTTGAGGACAGCTTTCCGCTCATCTCATCCTCATACCGAAAACCCATGCCTTCTCCGAAGGGGTTCCGGAACGTCTTCGCGATAAACTCCAGGCCGCGGATGTCGTATGCGCTTCCCGAAAGCACACTTACTGCCGACTCTGCAAGCTTTGTCGCCGCATTGTCCGTTCCTTCCGGGAAAGCAGCGTGTCCGCCCTGTCCTTTTGCGGTAATTTGTACGCGTCCGCCGCCGAGATCTTCGGCAGTAATATCCTCCGCCCCTTCAAAAGCTTTGATTACTTCATCCGCATTCGCACGAAGCACCATCCGCGCATCTCCCGGGACAGCGTTTCTGACATTTCCGGCCCGAAACTCCAGTATATCCTTTCCCTTCGGCACAAGGATATCCGCATTCCAGCCGCCCTTCTGCGCATAACATACGGGGAAGCCTGCATCTGCGACGATACCGAAGCCCGGCACTTTTCCGCCGCGCTGAAGATAGGTCTTGAAATCATCCATTCCCGTCTCCTCAGCGCAGCCCATCATCAAACGAAAGCTTTTATTCAGCCGGATCCCATTTTCCTTCAGGAAACGCATGATGTACAGTCCGAGGACAGCTGCCGCCTTATTGTCGTCCGCGCCGCGTCCGATGACAAAGCCGTCCTTCACTACCGGCTCATAGGGCTTAAATATCCAATTCGGGCCCTCAGGCACAACATCGAGATGGGCATAGAAACCGATCTCCTCCTCTGCACTGCCGTACCAGGCCGAGCCGCAGTATCCGCCGTGATCTTCTGTACGGAAGCCGAAGCTGCTAAGACGGTTCAGGGCAAATGTCAGCATTTCCCTGACATCCGGCCCGTAAGGTGCTCCCTCCGTCCGAAGATCCGCCCTGGATACAGACGGATGCCGAACCCATTCCATCAGTTCAGCAACCATTTCTTCCCGATGGGAGGCTGTATAAGCGTCAATCATTGTTCCCAGATCTGCTGCCATCTTCTGATCCTCCTGTTTTGTTTCGTTCTCTCACAGACTCTCTGTCCGATAATACCATTGTATTCGAACAGCATCCGTTTTTCAAGCATATTCTTTATAGGAGTGGCGCGGGGAAACTACGTGAGCTTGCTCGCGTAGATGAAAGCGCCTTTCCTTATTGAAAACAGACAGAACAAATGTTCGCTTTCCTCTTGAACTTTCGTGAGATTTGTGGTATAATATCTATCATGGTGCGAGCTGAGAAATCAGCATAGCTGATTTCCCCTTGCGAGCGGAT
>CAMVNR010000127.1 GCA_947168905.1 uncultured Lachnospiraceae bacterium | reverse complement strand
GCCTTGATGTCCTCAGCGTCAGCCTTGCTGGTCTGCTCTTTAACGTTCTTCGGAGCATTGTCAACAAGATCCTTCGCTTCCTTCAGGCCGAGACCGGTAACTTCACGGACAACCTTGATAACCTTAACCTTGTTCGGGCCGACTTCGGTCAGCTCAACGTCGAACTCGGTCTTCTCTTCGACTTCCTCGGCTGCTGCAGCCGGGCCGGCAGCGACGACAACGCCTGCTGCTGCGGATACGCCGAACTCTTCCTCACAAGCCTTAACAAGCTCGTTCAGTTCCAGAACAGATAACTCTTTAATCGCTTCGATAAACTCAGCTGTTGTTAACTTTGCCATGATAAATTCCTCCGTTTAGATTTTGATTAATAAAAGTTCGAGGCGGTTTCCCTTATGCCTCTGCAGGTGCTGCTTCCTCTGCGGGAGCTGCGCCTTCGCCGTCCTTCTCCGCGATCTGTTTGAGTACACGCGCGAAGTTTGCGATCGGCGACTGAATGCTGCCAAGAAGTCTGCCAAGCAGGATTTCCTTTGAAGGAATATTCGCTACATCCTTGATGGCGTTGGCATCACAGTAGCTTCCGTCTACCATTCCGCCCTTGATCTCCAGCTTTGCGTGCTTTTTCGCAAAATTCACGAGTTCGCGGGAAGCGGCGGTAGCGTCGTCTTTGCTGACTGCGAGTGCGGACGGGCCTTCCAGAAGCTGTCCAAGAGGTTCATTCGCGGTACCGTTGATGGCAAAGCGGATAAAAGTATTCTTGTAAACTTTGTACTGAATGCCGGCGTCTCTTAAAGTTTTCCGAAGCTCGGTGTCCTCTGCTACCGTCAGACCTCTGTGGTCAACGATAACTGCAGACTGTGCGCCGTCAAGAACACTTGAAATTTCAGCGACGATCGGCTTCTTCTCTTCAATCTTAGCCAATTGACTTACCCTCCTTCTTACCAAGATTCTTAAGGAGAAAGAAAAACCCCGTGACAAGTCACGAGGCCGCAAAAATCCTTTGAAAAGATTTTATAAACCTCGGCAGGCGTTTTCTCCTTACGTCTTCGCGACACCTGCTGTCTTCGGCTGTAGCTTATTAAAGCCACCCGAGTAATATAACACAGGCGGCTTTTTCTGTCAAGCGTTTTTCAAGAGTTTTTCAGAAGTTTTTGCAGACTTTCTCAGGCTTTTTCAGCTGTTCAGAAAGTTCTTCAGTTCCTCGACCGTTCCGAAGTAATACGGAGAATTTTCGCGCATGAAGGCTTCGATTTCAGGAACATCATAGGCCCAGCCGGCTGCCGCGAAATCGATGCCGGCTGCCTTTGCCATATCAAAGCCCGGTTTCAGGTCATCAATCATCAGGAGGTCTGAGGGCTCCAGATGATATTTCTCCATGATGTCAACCACGGCCCAGGGCTTCGGCTTGCGTCTTTCCGGCGGAATCTCCCAGCCGTACACAAGATCCGGCGCCGGAAGTCCGTTTTCCTGATAGTCGCGTCGGATATTGTAGTCGAAGGAGTGAGAAATCACGGCAATGATGCCGCCCTCTTCCCGCTGCTTTTCCATAATCTGCCGGATGCCCGGATAGGCTTTCGGGATATGGGACGCGACATAATTCTGCCAGTACTTCACCTCGATGTCAAGATCCGCATCCGTCAGGCCGTACTCTCCCCTGCACATCTCTATAAAACCGGGATGAAAGTTTTTCACGAAATAATTCCGAAGCGAGCACTCCTTCCCGGGAAAATATTCACGAAGATAGTCGACAAAGCAGGGCCAGTGGATGGAGGCCGTGCTGTCGACAACGGTATCGTCGTGGTCGAAAATCAGGCATTTATATTTCATAATCGTTTCTTTTTCTTGAGTTCTGTCCTCATCGATGCCATAATCGTTCCCGCGGGGATTTTCCGGCGGTTCATCTCGAGAACCTTCTGAAGCATCGGCACCGCATGATCGTAGAAAACCTTCAGGCCGCTGCAAAGATAATAGCTTCCGTCCGCAGAAAACCGGTCCTTCATGCAGTTTCCGCGGCATAAGGGCAGATATCTGCACGCTCTGCAGCGCGGGGGAAGGCTCTTCTCCTTATTATTCCCGAAGTCCTCCTGGAAGGCGGAATCTGCCAGCTCCTGCAGTGTGCTTTCATGTATGTTTCCGAGGAAATGGTTTCGGTCCACGTAATGATCGCAGGAATAGACACTTCCGTCGTGCTCCACGACGAGCACGCGCCCGCAGGTCTTCTGCAGCATGCAGAGGGAGGACGGACGCCCGGAAAGAAGCGACAGCGTCTCCATGAAGAACTGCACGCCGAGAGATCCCAGGTCATGGGAAATCCATTCGTCGAATACCGTACACAAAAAGCCCCCCCAGGCCTCGGGCGTCACGGATTCTTCCGTCATTTCAGGCTCTGTAAGCATGTATAAGCCTTCCGGATCCCCTTCTCGCCGCGGAATTGCCGCGTTTTCGCCCTCCGAGAGGCCAACGCGGACAAGAATCGGGATGAACTGGATCCAGCCCGTATGCAGGCTTTTTAAGCCTCTGTAGACGGCATCGGCATTCCGGACGGTGTCCATCGTTACCGTACAGAGAAGGTCCGGCTTCACGCCGTATTTCATCAGGCGTTCGCAGGCTTCCTTCGCGAAATGAAACGAATCCTGGTCCCCTGCGGTTCTCCGGTACCGGTCATGGACGCGCTGGATGCCGTCGATGCTTAGTCCCACGTCGAAATGATTCTCTGCAATAAAGCGGCACCACTCATCGGACAGAAGCACACCGTTCGTCTGGATATTGTTCCAGCACTGAATGTCCGCGGGTTTGTATTTTTTCTGCAGTTCGACGGCCTTCCGGTAAAAATCGAGTCCCGCAAGCGTCGGCTCCCCGCCGTGCCAGTTGAACTGCACAACAGGGCCCGGATTTCCTTCAAAATGCTGCCTTACGAAAAGCTCCAGCGTCTCTTCATCCATGACGGCATGATTCTCTAAGCGGCCCTCTTTTGCTTCGCCCGGCTGCTGCGTGGGATCACCGGTCCTTGCGGGCGCATCCAGATAATAGCAGTAGCGGCATCTTAAGTTGCAATGAGACCCTGCGGGCTTCGCCATCACGGCGAAGCCCCGGGGTTTACTGTTTATTTTGTTCATGCTGTAAATCCGTCATATTCCGCCGTTTCCGGCTGTGTGCCTATCATACCGGGAAGCTTCGACTGTTTCGCTTCTTTTACCATCTTCAGGATGATCCGGATCGTATAGAAGACGCCCCAGCCGACGGTCAGAAGTCCCAGGAGTATGGATACAGGCACCACCATGGAAAATTCGCGCTCCGCCATCCAGCTGAGGACATCCAGCGCCGCATCCCAGAGTCCATGGTGCAGGTAAATCATCGGCGCCGCAAGGAACCACCGGAGGAACACTTTCTTCCTGTCGCCTTCTTTCTTCGCCTGTTCATAGTCGTACCACCGGTACCCGCGTTCCATCTGCCAGGTGATATGCATCGGGATCAGCAGTCCGACGACGACAGCGGAAATATTCCCGTTCACTGCCTTCTCAACGATTCCGTACATCGCGCCGACAACCGCGGCGATCAGGACCATATCGATCCTGCGCTGCGGTTTCAGCTTCTTTTTCGCGATCAGGAAGCCCAGAAGCTTGAAGGTCTCCTCGAGAAGCGCCGCCCTGAAAAAATCTGTAAAGATATCGTACGCAAGTCCCTCGTGAAAGGGCGTCCGCTTCATGATCCCGTCAAAGATAATCTCTGAAAAGATGATCAGAAGACAGGTGAACAGAAGTCCCGGAACGAAGGCTGTAAATACATAATCTTTCGCTTTCAGAACCTGATTTTTACCAAGCGCCTTCACGACCGGGAACATCCATGCGAAGGAAATGCCGATCGCAAGAAGAACGCCGATAAACGGTATCATCCCCCTGTCACCTCAGCCACTTCTCAAAGAACTCGTATACTTTCTCAATCGAATCCATCGCCTGCTCCTGCCGGTACATCGGCTTGTCATAATACCAGATGCCGTGTCCGGCGCCGTCGTAGCGGAAGAAGGTATAGTTCTTCCCGAATTTCTTCAGCGTCTCCTCCGTCTTGTCCACCTCCTCGGGCGTCGGCATCCGGTCGTCATTTCCGAAAATGCCCAAAAACGGACAGTTCATGTTCTCTGTCAGGTCGATCGGCGCCGTGGGACGGGCTTCATTCGTCTCCGCCTGGATCACTCCGCCGCCCCAGCAGTCGACAGCCGCGTCAAAATCGAGCGTGCAGGCTGCAAGGTACGCGTGGCGTCCACCGGAGCACATGCCGATCACGCCGACTTTGCCGTTGGAGTTTTCGTCTGAGCGAAGGCAGTCCAGAGAGGCCTTCGCGTCGCCCATCACGGAATCGTCGTGCACCATACCGGCTTCGCGCATTCTCATGGAAACCTCCGCCGGCTTTCCGTGTCCGAAATCCTCGTAGATATTCGGGCAGAGCACCTGGTATCCGTGCTGTGCGAATCTTCTGGAGGTTTCAAAGCACCATTCGTCCCAGCCCGGCATATGCGGGATCAGGACGATGCCCGGGTAGGACCCCGGCTCCGTCGGCCGCGCGAAATACGCGTGAATGTTTTTCCCCTCGTGTCCGGTGATCTCTACGCTTTCGCCGATCACGCCGGGGATGTGGGCTGTGTTCAGATCATTCCACATACAGATGCCTCCTTCAAAAGTTTATTATTTACCTGATGGTTTTGTACATCATCTGATGGTTTTGTACATCGGTCCGTAGGCAGCGCATGCCCTGAAATCCTGTCCTTCCTTATCCATTCCGAAGGCATTCCAGGAAGCCGGCCGGATGCAGATCACGGGATATGAACCGATCAGTCTGGATGCTGCCATATTTTCTACACCTCCGTAAGAATGTCGGGGCCCCCGCCCGTAAAATCATACGGCATACGGGGAAACCGGATATCACCTTTTAACCCATCATCATTATTATACTGACTGCTCTGCAGGAGCAAGCTCCAGCAGGTTCCCAGAACTGATCGGCATCACTTAGAACCTGTGTACTATATCTGATTTGCTGATTCAGCAGGCATCAGCTACTTCTGTACACTCATCCGTTTGTTATAGCCGGTGTCCCTTCTGTGGGAATTTTACCGCAAACACACAAGCGGTTGTTTAGCGCGGAAGGATCCAGTCGAACCCTGTTTCTTTGGTTAAGCCGCACGGCATATTCCGAACGAGCTTAACAGTTTATGGTTACTGTTTAAGAGATCCGCGATGCAGCGGTCATGGTTTACAAGGAATGCACCATAGGTGTTTTGACAGAGTGTTCTGTCTGCATACTCAAGGCTATCGTTACTGTTCATTAACAGGAAAGCGGAATACAGGTCTCTCTGGATCCACTTGCCGTCAATGGTATTATGTCTTTTAGACAGCCGCTTTCTGATGTATTCATCGGAAACATGGTTGTACTGACTGGCCCTGAAGGTACGGGTATTGACCTTATGGAGTTCACGGCCTTCGTAGTGCAGCTTCCTGTCGATGATGGAGAGAAGCATCGCCGGCGCACCGTTTTTCAGTGACTTGCCGAATCGGGACTTTT
>CAMVNR010000126.1 GCA_947168905.1 uncultured Lachnospiraceae bacterium | reverse complement strand
GTGTACATATTGCGCAGGGAGTTGTACTTGAGGTCCTCGCCGGCGGACACGGCGTTGTAGGCAGCGCGGTCGAAGGAGAAGACAACGGCCTTGCGGAAGTCCTCGTTCATGATGGCCGTCGCGTAGTCAACCTTCTGCTGCTCGGTCTTGGTGGACTTCACAGCGCCGCTGGCCAGCTCGAAGGTGCCGCGGTTCAGGTTCAGGCCGCCGAAGTATGTGGTGGAAGTGGTTTCAGAGATATAAGCATACTTATCAAAGTTGCCGTCTTCTTTTGCCTTGTCAAGAAGGCCGTTGGCTGCGCCGAGGGTGATGCCTGCATAGGTGCCGGCAACAGTATCGTTGTAAAGCGCATCCGGGTTCGAACCGTCATCATAGACCCACTTGATGGAGTCAAGAGGCGTGGTCTCAGCGGCATAGTAGTTGGGGTTCTTCACAACCAGGATTTCGGACTGGTCGTTCAGCTTCTGAAGAAGGAACGGTCCGCAGTAAACCTGAGAAGAAACATCATCAGCCTTACCAAAGGTATAGGTTGCGGAATCAGCCATTGCTTCCGCATACTCTTCTACGCCGTAAACGCCGCCGTGAGCCTGATAGAAGGAATCACAGATCGGAAGGAAGCAGGAGTAGGTGAGCATGGTCAGGAAGTAAGAGGTCGGCTGCTGAAGAGTAACTTCAAGAGTATAGTCATCAACTGCCTTGTATCCTACATCATCCCAGCTGCCGCCGTTTGCGTAGTAATCGGTACCGCCGACGATAACGCCGTCGATCAGCCATTCAAGACCTTCCTGGCAGTCAAGCATGTGACGAAGACCGCACTCAAAGTCCTTCGCGGTAACTTCGGCATACTGCTGACCCTCAGAGGTATACCAGTAAGCACCCTTGCGGATGTGGAAGGTATAGGTGAGACCGTCTTCGGAAACTTCCCAGCTCTCTGCAAGCGCGGGCTCCATCTGAGACAGGCCGTTGTACTCAACAAGACCGTCAACCGTCTGAACCGTGATCTCGGTATCGGACTGCATAGAGGTGTTCAGCCAGTCAATCGTAGCCGGAGCGGTAGAGAATGTGGTAACATAGTCCTTCTGAAGGGTGTGGCCCTTGTCAGTCAGGTACTTCGCAGCGTCGTATTCGCCTTCGCCTGCGACAGCCTTTGCCCACATGTCAAGAAGCTCGTTTCTCTCATCCGGGGTCAGGAACTCGTCAGAGATAACCATCGTGTGCCAACGGTCATCGTCATTGCCCCACTGAACATAAGGAATGGTTCTCGGAGCAATTCTGGAGATCGTATAAGCGCCGCCCTGTGTGGTGGTCGGGATGAAAGCTGCAGAATCCAGCAGGTAAGCCTCAGCCTTAGCGAAAAGAACGAATCTCTCGTCAATGCTTTCGGCAGCCTTTGCTGCTTCCATGTACTCAGCATAGCCGCCAAGTGCATTTTCATACACTTCTTCGTCGTCGCCGCGGACATATACTACTTCGCCTTCCGAAGCAGGCTCGCCTTCCGTCTCGTCGTCACTCGCCGGCTCAGCATCTGTCTCGGTATCGACAGCAGCTTCCGTCGTGGTTTCGGCTTCGGTCGTGGTTTCGACTTCGATCGCAGCAGTCGTGGTTGTGTCGTCTGTTGCGGGTTTCGTGCAGGCAACTAATGAGAATACCATTGCAGCTGCAAGCACGAGTGCCAGAAACTTCTTCATTTTGTTTCCTCCTCTTATATTTATTGAGTATCAGCTGGTTGGAGCTGTTGCTCACTTGAAAGCTTCCCGAAAGCTGTGTGCTGCTTCACCTCTTTACTGAGATAAAGCGATAAACCCCCCTTCGAGAAGATCTTAGTTATTATAGCACAGTCGTGAATGCTGTGCAAGACTTAAATTAATGTTTTATTCACGTTTTCTTCACAAAAACGAGCGTTTTTCGCAATTTGCAACCCGTTTTGGCCTATTAATATGTCATTTTTTGTCCAACTGTTCCCCTTTAAGGTGATGTCCGGACTGGAATTTAACTTTTCAATTCAGTTTCCGGAGATCCCGGTCACTTTTTAAGCCTGCAGCGTGGCCAGCATTACCGCTTTGATCGTATGCATACGGTTCTCTGCCTCATCAAAGACAAGGGACTGCGGGGATTCGAAAACCTCATCCGTCACTTCCATCTCCGTCAGACCGAATTTCTCGTGGATCTTCGCCCCGATGCCCGTGTTCAGATCATGGAAGGACGGCAGGCAGTGAAGGAAAACCGCTTCGGGCCCAGCCGCCTTCATAAGCTTTTCATTCACCTGGTACGGTGAAAGCTCACTGATTCTCTCCTCCCATACTTCATCCGGCTCGCCCATCGATACCCAGACGTCGGTATAGAGGACGTCGGCGCCTCTGGCGGCTTCCATGGCATCCTCTGTCAGGGTTACGGAACCGCCGGAAGCTGCTGCAATCGCGCGGCACTCTTCCACAAGCGCAGGATCCGGGAAATACTTCCTGCTGGAAGCAAGGACGATATGAAGCCCGAGTTTTGCCGAGACAACCATCAGCGAGTTCCCGGTATTGTAGCGGGCGTCTCCGAAATATGCCAGCTTAATGCCGGAAAGCCTTCCGAAATGCTCCCGGATCGTAAGCATATCCGCAAGCATCTGGGTCGGATGAAATTCATTTGTCAGCCCGTTCCACACCGGCACATCCGAATACTTCGCGAGTGCATCGACAATCTCCTGCCCGAAGCCGCGGTATTCAATCCCGTCGTACATCCGGGAAAGGACGCGCGCGGTATCGGCGATGCTCTCCTTTTTCCCGATCTGGGAAGCCGTCGGATCCAGGAAGGTCGAGCCCATCCCGAGATCATGCGCCGCGACTTCAAAAGCGCAGCGCGTGCGCGTCGAGGTTTTTTCAAAAATCAGTGCGACGTTTTTCCCGCGGAGGCTGTCGTGAAGGATGCCGGCTTTTTTCTTTGCTTTCAGATCAGCCGCCAGATCCAGAAGGTACAGGATTTCTTCCGGAGAATAATCCAGCAGTTTCAGGAAGTCTCTTCCATACAGATTCATACCAGTTTTCCTTTCTTTCCCTGTAAATAATCACTCTCCGCTGACGGCTGCGCCCGAAAACAGCACCGAAGGGCAGGCGATCTGGCGGTAGGACCACTCAAGATCCGAACCGATCGCGACAACCGACTTCATCAGTTCCAGGTAATTTCCGGCAACCGTGACAAGGCTTACGCCGAACGCTTTCTTTCCGTCCTGCACATAATAGCCTGAGCACTGCAGGGAAAAGTCTGTCGTCACGGGGTTAATGCCCGCATGAAGTCCTGCAAGGCCCGTGATGACAAGGCCCTCGCCCATTTCCTGTTCCATCTCCCGAAGGCTCTTTTCTCCCGGGACGATCATGCAGTTTTTGGGACGGACAGAAACCGGAGCGCTGTAGCTGCCCTTAAAGCCGTTGCCCGTGCTCTTCGTTCCCGCCGCAAGCGCGGTTTTTGTGCTGTGCAGAACCGTCGTAAACACGCCGTCCTTCACAACATCCTTTTCAAATGTCGGGCAGCCCTCATCGTCATAGCTGGCCACATCCAGCGCGTCGGTATTCTTCGGGTTGTCTATGACTGTCACAAGCTCCGAGAATATTTTTTCCCCGAGCTTTCCCGTAAGCGGAGAGATGCCCTTATTGATGGTTTCCCCGGAAAACATCATTGACATTGCAGAAAAAAGCGATGTCATCGCATCCTTCTCGAAGATCACCGGATAGCGTCCGGTCGGAAGAGAACGGCCGCCGAGCTTTCCGACAAGGCTTTCCGAAAGCTTCTTCACAAAGCTCTCCCGCTCGAAGGCAGCCAGGTCTTCCACGACTTCGACCTTGAAATCCGTCTTGATCTCCTCGCCTTCCTTTGCCGCCGCTTCCGCAGAAAGGATCTGATACACACTCTTTTCAGTGATATCAAGCCCGAGAGAGTTATTGATCATGCGGACTTCGGTCTCGTCCTCCCACTCGATTCCACCGACCTGGAAGATCCTCGGATCGGAGGAGAGAATCGCTTTCTCAATTTCCTGCATGCAGGCTTTTATTTCAGAGACTTCCGGCCGTATAAACTTCCGGGGCGAAGAAACCTCGTCCGTTTTTTCCGGAGCACGAAGTGCCGAAACTTCACTCGAGCCGACAAGCTTTGCCTGTTCGATAAGCGATGAGAGCACACTGTCCATCTCCGAATCGTCGGCTTTTTCGAGCGCCATCTCCGCCTGTTTCCCGGCACATACCGCACGAAGCGAGGTCCCGAGTACACGGCTTGTGGTGAAGCTGTCCAGGCTGCCGTTAAACCAGCCGAGCCGGCGGCTGACGGTCAGGAGTTCGTATATTTCCAGTTCATCGATCCCGAGCTCTTTTGCGCGCTGAATCCAACATTCCTTATTCATTTGCCGTACCTCCTACCGTGATCGATGAGACGCGGATGGCCGGCTGTCCGACATCCGTCGGAATCGATCCGGAAAGCGATCCGCACATGCCCTGGCCGCGCGCCAGATTGTCGCTGACTTTATCGATATTCATCAGAATATCCCGTCCGTTTCCGATCAGCGCCGCGCCCTTTACGGGGACGGTGATCCTGCCGTTTTCAATCAGATATCCCTCATTCACCGCGAAATTGAATTCGCCGGTCTGTGGATTGACGGAACCGCCGCCCATCTTCTTCGCGTAAAGCCCCCGCTCAATTCCTTCAAACAGACTCTCAAAGCTGTCTTTTCCGGCGCAGATAAAAGTATTGGACATGCGGGAGGTCGGCTCGAACTTGTACGACTGCCGGCGGCCGGAGCCGGTCGACTCTTCGCCCATCCGCCGTCCGTTTAAGCGGTCGACCATATAGCTTTCCAGAATCCCGTCCTTAATGAGGACACGTCTCTTCTGGAAATTGCCTTCATCGTCAATGTTCTCGGATCCCCAGGCGTTTTCGATCGTTCCGTCGTCCACCGCGCTTACGCAGGACGAAGCGATCTTCATGCCCTTCTTTCCCGCGAAAACGCTCTGGTTCTTTGCGACGCCCGTCGCCTCCAGCGCATGTCCGCAGGCCTCGTGGAAAATGACGCCGCCGAAAGCGCTGTCGATTACAACCGGCATCTTTCCGGAAGGACAGTCCCTGGCGGAAAGCATCACAATTGCCTGTCTCGCGGCTTCCTTTCCGATCTCTTCCGGCGTGACCTCCTCATAGAACTCCAGGCCTTTCCCGGCGCCCGGACGGTCGCCGCCGCTCATGAAGACATTGCCCTCCTTCGCATAGGCATCGAGGAAGATCCTGGTGCGGACGCGCACGTCGGAAATCAGCCGTCCCTCGCTGTTGGAAATCTGCACCTCTTCCCGGACGTTCAAAAGGCGCCCGGTCGTCTTCACAATCCTGCTGTCCGCCTTTTTTGCACTCTCTTCCGCCCGGAAAAGAAGCGCTGCCTTCTCCTTCAGCGGCACCCGGCGGAAGTCGATCCGGACAGGATGCTTCGTATCATACTCAACCCGTGTGAGCGTAACCGCCGCTTTCTTCCCGTCTTCGTTTTCATTGCTGCCGTCCTGCCCGGTTCCGATCGCTGCCCTCAGGTCGTCAATCAGCGGAAGAACCGCCTCGTCCGAGGCCTCGTTGGCGTATCCGTAAACCGACTGCACGCCCCGGTAAAGACGGATGCCGAGACCGGAAATCATCTGGCGTCCGGCCTTCTCAACCTTTCCGTCGAGCGTTTCGATCGTTTCATTTTCCTCGAACTGTTCGAAGATCTCCGCAAAATCACAGGCGCTGTCCATACAGCGTGTG
>CAMVNR010000125.1 GCA_947168905.1 uncultured Lachnospiraceae bacterium | reverse complement strand
TATTTCTTTTTTTGTTTGCGCTTTCTCTGACGGCGATCAGCTTCTTCGGGGGAACAGTCAGCTACAGCTTCTTTTTTGCTGTTTTGATGCTTCCCGCGGCCTGTCTGATTTACCTTTTGATTGTTTATGTTCGTTTCCGCATATATCAGGAGATCGGCAGCCGGACCATTGTGTCCGGCCAGCCGGTGTCCTATTTTTTTACGCTCGAGAACGAGGATAAAATTGCGTTTTCCTCCGTTTATGTGCGCTTTTATTCGGACTTTTCGCAGATCGAAAAGCTTCCGGACAACCCGGAGTACGAACTTCTGCCGGGAGACCGCTATACCTACGAGACGCGCGTGATCTGCAAATACCGCGGAGAATATGAGGTGGGCGTCAAGGATGTTGTCCTGACCGATTTTATCGGCCTTTTCAGAATTCGTTACCGCTTTCCCGGAAGCATCCGGGCGGTGGTGTATCCGAAAATCGTGGATATTCAGGAAATTCAGGCACTGCAGAACCTTTCCGCCAAGATGCCGCTTGAAATCCGTGACCCTCTGGGCGTCCCGGACACCGTTCTTCGGGATTATGTGCCGGGGGACCCCGTGAAGCTGATCAGCTGGCGGAAATCCGCCGGACTTGATGTGCCGAAGGTAAGGCAGAGTATCCGCGAGGAGAAATACGGCGCGGCGCTGATCCTGGACGGGCTTCGTCCGGACGGCGAGGAGCGTGAAACCTTCCTTCCTGCGGAAAACAAGCTCCTGGAGATCGTGATCGCGATCGGACTGTACTGTGCGAAAAACCGTGTTCCGTGCTCGGTTTACGAGACCGGGAAAGAAATCCCCGTCAGAATCCGCACCATGGAGGACTTCAGACAATGGTATGAAATGAGCCAGTCGATCACCTTCGGAAGAAGACCGAAGATTGAAGCGTTTATTTCCGGAAAAGGCGTCGGCATGGAGCTGAAGGAAGCACAGGTTATTTTTATGGCCGTAAGAGAGCTGTCGCCGGAGCTGGTGTTTATGGCGGATGCGCTGACCTCTGACGGGTCGGGAGTGATCATTTATTCGGTCACGGAGCACGCGCTTCCGGAATACGCCGCCGGGCATTCCGACCGGCTGATGATTACAGCGGTTCATCCGGACCGTGATCTTCGGGAGGTGCTCTGATGGGAAAAACTGCCGGAGGAAAAAGAAATGCCGGGATTCTGAGTGCCGAGGACCTGTACCGCAGCCTTCTCGCGCTCTTTTACGGCGCTGTTCTGTATATCTTTCTCGGACGCTACATCAAGCTGCAGGATTTTCACTTCCTGCACGTCTTATCGGGGGTTTTTGCAGTAATCTTTGTCAGTCTCTTCGTCAGCCTGAAGGGCCGGATGAAGCTTATGGCGGGCGCGTTCTTCCTGTCACTGGTTGTTCTCGTGGGCTCCCTTGTCGAATGGAAGAATGTCCGGGAAATCCTTGTTTTCTACCCGAAATGGCTCTTTAAAAAGACGCCGGAGACGGACAGGATGCTCCGTACCGGCTGCGAATGCATTCAGGCGGGTCTCCTGTTTCTGGCAGGATTCCTGCTCGCCTTTCTTGTGAGTGGCAGAGCCGTATGGAAAGCCGTGATCTCGGGAATCTGCTTTGCGGGGCTTATTGTTCTTATGGCAAACGGCGTTCGGGTGCCGCATCTTGGCAGTGTCGTCGTGATTGTGCTCCTTGTAATGTCCGTAACGGAGCTTCTAAGACAGAAATCCGGAAAACAGAAAAAGGGCAGCGGAGCCCGCTTTTTAATGTACATCGCCCCGGTGTTTTTAATCTACGGCGCGCTGGTGTATACGATGCCTGCTCCGGAGAAACCCTATGACTGGGCGACGTTCAGGGATGCCTACAGAGTGATCGAAGAGAGGGTGCGGAAGTTTTCGCAAAATCTTGTCCTGAACCGCGGACGCGCGTACAGCTTCAGCTACAGCGGCTTCTCGGAGGATGCGTATCTTGGCGGAGATGTAAGGGCTGCCGACCGGGAGAACCTCGTTCTTGACATGCGCTACAGGCTCGGATCTACCCTGTATCTCGAGGGAAGGATTATGGATACCTTTGACGGGAAAGAGTGGATCATCTCAGAGAATCCGGAAGGTAGCGACTATGCGCTGGACTCTTTCATGACCTTCTATGCCGTCTCGGAGTTCGACCCCTCTTATCCGGCGGATTATCTGACCCGGGATGAAATGACGGTGACTTACCGGTATCTGAAGACAGACGCCGTATTCCTGCCCCAGAAATGTTATTTCCTGGAGTCGGAAAATAATGAAAAGCTGAAAACGGATGCGGACGGAAACCTTTTCTTCAGGGGAAGGCGGGGCTACGGGACCGCTTACCGCGTGAAATACAGCCGGATGAATCTCGGCTCGCCGTATTTCAGGACGCTTCTTGAATCCGAGCCCCTTCCTCCGGATCCGGAGGAGCTGAACAGGCAGTATTACAGGTTCACCTCGGGGGACAGCCCGTATATGGTACAGGATCTTAAAGACTACAGCGAAAGAATGCACCGGATCTTCGGACAGGCGCCGGAGATTTCCGGCGAAACGGCCGCATATCTTGAAGAGGCGCTTCAGGGAACCGAAGAAGGGTCGCTGGACCGTCTGTACAGGATCGAGGAGCTTCTTTCATCCTATGAATACAGCGCAAGTCCCGGCCGTCTCCCGAAAAGCATCGGAAACGAGACGGATTTCCTGGACTATTTCCTCCTTGAAAAAAGGAGCGGCTACTGCAGCTATTTCGCCACCGCTTTTGTCCTTCTTGCCAGAAATGAGGGATATCCGGCGCGTTATGTACAGGGCTTTCTCGTATCTCCCGGGGATTCGGGGACGATGATCGTGAAGTCTTCGATGTCCCACGCCTGGCCGGAAGTCTTTATGGACGGGATCGGGTGGATTCCATTTGAGCCGACGCCCGGCTACGCGAGCTACCGCTACACCGCGTGGAGGACTGCACAGAGGGAGGAAAAAGAAAGTTCTGACGGCTCCGGGACGGGGATGATGCCAGAAGAACTGCCGACGGAAGAAGGAGAGGCGTTTGATCCCGACCTTATCCGGCCAGCGCCTGAAGAGGAAGAAGAATTCGACTTTCACCTCCTGTACCGCGTGATTCGTTCGGTGCTGCTTTCCCTGGGGGTGCTTCTTGCGCTTCTTGTGCTTTTTGTCATTTTCGAGCGCATCATCCTGAGAATCCGGTACCTGAGAAAAGATCCGAAGGGGCGCTTTATTCTGTCGTCGGAGAGGCTTCTTCTGATGCTGGCGGCTTTCGGCGTGCGAAGAAGGGATAACGAGACGATCCGCGAACTGTCTATACGTGCCAGAAAGACGCTTCCCCTGAATGCGGACGCGCTTTCCTTCCTGAACGACTATGAAGCCGTGCTTTACGGCGGCAGCTTCCGGGAAAAACAGGCGCGCGGGAAACTGGATTCCTGCACGGAAGAGCTGTATAAAGCGCTCAGAGAATCGAAGCCCCTACGCTATGTGCTTTTCAGGATCATTTACGGCTGAGGATAGGGCTTGCGGATTGATCGAACATATGCTATAATACTATAGTTTGACATACAAGATGTTGTGGAAGGCAGGTGAATGCGATCCTTGCCTTCTATAACTGTGATTTCAATACGGAGGAATCTATGGCGAAAAAAAGCAGCGCCGGTGAATACAATGCGTCGAATATTACGGTTCTTGAGGGCCTTGAGGCCGTCCGCCGCCGACCCGGCATGTATATCGGTTCCACCGGACGGACCGGACTGAACCATCTGATTTATGAAATTGTCGACAATTCGGTTGATGAATATATGGCAGGCGCCTGTACGAAGATAGAAGTCAGTCTCGAGGACGACGGCTCGGTCATTGTCTCGGACGACGGACGCGGAATGCCTGTCGATATGCATGAAAAGGGCGTCAGCGCGGAGCGCGTGATCCTGACGACCCTGCATGCCGGCGGCAAATTCGACAATGTGGCCTATAAGACCTCCGGCGGACTTCACGGCGTCGGATCTTCCGCGGTCAATGCCTTATCGGAATATTTTGAAATCAAAATACTCCGGGGCGGAAAGATCTATTACGATGCCTACGAGCGCGGCGTGCCGACGGTGGAGCTTCAGAACGGGCTTCTTCCGGTCATCGGACGCGCGAAGACCACCGGAACAACGATCACTTTCAAGCCGGATCCGGAGATCTTCGAGCATACGCGCTTTAAAGCGGACTGGCTGATGTCGCGTCTTCACGAAACGGCGTACCTGAATCCGGGGCTGACGCTGGTTTTCCACAACAACCGGCACGGCGAGGAAATGTCCGAGACCTATCACGAGCCGGACGGACTGGCCGCCTATATCCGTGAACTGAACGAAGGCAAGGAGCCGGTGACGGAGATCATTCAGTTAAAGGGCGCCTCCGAAGGGATCGAAATGGAGCTGGCGATGCAGTTTGTCAGCACCTTTGAGGAACGCATTCTCGGATACTGCAATAATATTTTCAATTCCGAGGGCGGCACGCATGTCACCGGCTTCAAGACGCGCTTTACGCAGACGATCAATAACTACGCCAGGGAGCTCGGCATTTTGAAGGATCCGGCGAAATTCACCGGCCCGGACACCCGCTGCGGCATGACCTGCGTGCTGTCGATCAAACATCCGGATCCGGTATTCGAAGGACAGACCAAGACCAAGCTCGGCTCTTCGGATGCGGCGCGTGCGGTGGTGAATATTACGGGCGAGCAGTTCGAGCTGTACTTTGATAAGCATCTTGAGACACTTAAAAATGTGATCGCCTGCGCCGAAAAATCCGCGAAAATCCGGAAGGCCGAGGAAAAGGCGAAATCCAACCTCCTTCCGAAGCAGAAGTTCTCCTTCGACTCCAACGGAAAGCTTGCCAACTGCGAATCCCGGGATGCCTCGAAGTGTGAAATTTTTATCGTGGAGGGCGATTCTGCGGGCGGCTCGGCCAAAATGGCGAGAAACCGTACCTATCAGGCAATCATGCCGATCCGCGGCAAGATCCTGAATGTCGAGAAGGCCACGATCGACAAGGTGCTCGGAAACGCCGAGATCCGCACGATGGTGCTTGCTTTCGGCTGCGGCTTCTCCGAGGGCTACGGGAACGATTTCGATATTACGAAGCTGCGCTATGACAAGATCATTATCATGGCGGATGCGGATGTGGACGGCTCCCATATCAGCACGCTTCTGATGACGTTCTTCTACCGCTTCATGCCGGAGCTGATTACGGAAGGGCATGTCTATATTGCGATGCCTCCGCTCTACAAGGCAATCCCGAAGGGACGCGGGGAAGAGGAATACCTTTACGATGACGACGCGCTCGCGCGCTACCGTAAGACCCATAAGAATTTTACGCTGCAGCGCTATAAGGGACTCGGCGAAATGGACGCCGAGCAGCTCTGGGAGACGACGCTCGATCCGGAGCGCAGGTACCTGAAGCAGGTGACGATCGACGACGCGCGAATGGCCGACAAGGTAACGGAGCTTCTGATGGGGAACGATGTCGAACCCCGCCGCGTCTATATCCAGGAACACGCAGACGAGGCGCTTCTTGACGTATAAATCACCTTCAACGGCTTTAGGAAATCATAAGGAGTCTTTTTGTTATGCCTGAAAGAATAATCTCAACCGAATATTCGGACGAGATGAAGCAGTCTTTTATCAATTATTCAATGTCAGTCATTACGGACCGTGCGGTTCCGGATGTGCGGGACGGCTTAAAGCCCGTTCAGCGCCGGGTGCTGTACGCGATGAATGAGCTGGGCTTAAATTCCGACCGCCCGCACCGTAAATCGGCGCGTATTGTGGGCGATACCATGGGTAAATACCACCCGCACGGCGACAGCTCGATCTACGACGCGCTGGTGGTGCTGTCACAGGACTTCAAGAAGGGAATGGCTCTTGTCGACGGCCATGG
>CAMVNR010000124.1 GCA_947168905.1 uncultured Lachnospiraceae bacterium | reverse complement strand
GAAATCAGCAACTGGGATCAGCTCTTTTTCGAACTGGAAAAGTTTTATGACGAACTGAGGTTTCCGTTTCCGACAACCAACACCCGATCATTTGCCGGAGAAGTCAAAAGAGGCTATCCGGCGCCAGGAAAGGCGAAAATTATGAAAGATGAAGAATTACTCATGAAGCACGGCGATCTCGGATCTTTTATTATCCGGGTTCAGCACCGGCAGAACAGCTCCTGGCAGGGCAGGCTTACATGGATGGAGAAAAACCAGACCATGTATTTCCGTTCGGCCTGGGAGATGATGAAGCTGATCGAGAGCGCGCTGGATACCGTCGCACCGCCGGAGAATCATGAGGAGGAGCCGACCTGGGGCACAGAGTAATTACGGTCTTTTGCGGTTTTTATGTACGGCTTCAGGGCCTTGGAAGGCAGGGGGGATCCCTGCCTTTTTTAAAAATAGAACGATTCAGCCCCCCATCCGGGAAGCTGAACAGGGACAAAATCAAAACTGGAGGTCAAAATGCTGACAATTGAAAAAATGAAGGAATTCGGCGCGGATGTGAATGAAGGGCTTTCCCGCTGTATGAATAATGAGGGCTTTTACTTACGACTGGTCAATATGGCGCTTTCCGATCAGAATTTCGGACGCCTCGAGACCGCGCTGGCAGACAAAAATGAGGATGCTGCCTTCGAAGCCGCGCACGCGCTGAAAGGGGTTCTCGGAAATCTGTCGCTCACGCCGATCTACCGCCCGGTTTGTGCGCTTACAGAGGAACTCAGGGCCAAGAGCGGCATGAACTACGAAAAGTATTCTGAAGAGATCCGGGAAGCAAAAGCGGAGCTTCAGCGTCTTTCGGCCGGGGAATGAAGATGATGCCTGAGATCAGACTCAACAAGTATTTAAGCGACCGGGGCGTGTGTTCCCGGCGGGAGGCCGACAGACTGACCGAAGAAGGCCGCATTCTGGTCAATGGCGTGCCGGCCGTCCTCGGACAGAAGATTTCCGAAAAGGACGAGGTGCGTGTAAACGGGGAAACCGTCGGCGAAAGGCGCCCGGAAAAGGTCATTATCGCCGTCAATAAGCCTGTCGGAATTGTCTGTACCACCAAGACCTTCCGGGGAGAGGAAAATATTCTGAGCCTTGTCGATTACGCGGAACGCCTCTATCCGGTCGGAAGGCTGGATAAAGATTCCGAAGGCCTGATTTTCCTTACGAATGACGGCGGTTTCGCCGCGGAAATCACCAAAGCTTCCGGAAATCATGAAAAAGAGTATGAAGTAACGGTGAATCATGACCTGTCGGAGTCCTTTATCAAAAGGATGGAGAAGGGAATATACCTTTCGGAGCTTCAGAAAACGACCGCCCGGTGCAAGGTGAACAAGACCGGCGACCGCCGCTTTACCATTGTGCTTACGCAGGGGCTGAACCGGCAGATCCGCCGTATGGCAGAGAGCTGCGGCTACGAAGTGCAGAGCCTGAAGCGCGTACGGATCATGAATGTGAATCTCGGAAAAATGAAACCGGGCGAGTGGCGCTTTATTACGGGAGAAGAGCGGAAAGAACTCCTTTCGGGACTGAAGAGGAAAAGCGCATCAGGAAGGGGAAAGGCGGAACATGGACAGTCTAAATGAACGCATCCGGCAGGAAGACGCCCGGGACGATCTTGACAGAATGAAGGAGCTTGCCTCGCTTCTGAATGAGGCGGCGCGCGCATATTATCAGGAAAACCGGGAAATTATGCCGAATGAACGCTACGACCGTCTCTATGACGAGCTTTCCCGCCTGGAGGAAAAGACCGGCGTAGTGCTTTCCCAGAGTCCGACGCATTTTGTGGGCTACGAAGTGCTCTCGGAGCTTCCGAGAGAAAGGCACGAGTATCCTGCCCTGTCTCTTGATAAAACCAAGGATACGGAGGCGCTTGCGGCCTTCCTCGGCGATGTGCGCGGTGTACTGTCCTGGAAACTGGACGGGCTCACGATCGTTCTGACCTATGACAACGGTGAGCTGACGAAGGCTGTCACAAGGGGCGACGGCGAGACGGGGGAAGTCATTACCCCGAACGCCCGGACCTTTAAAAATCTTCCGCTGAAGATTGCCTACCGCGGGCATCTGGTATTAAGGGGCGAAGCGGTGATCCGCTATTCGGATTTTGAACGCCTGAATACCGCGGCGCCCGAAGAGTCAAAATACAAGAATCCGAGAAATCTCTGCTCCGGTTCCGTGCGCCAGCTTGACCCTGCGGTTACCGCTGAGCGCTCGGTGAACCTGGTTGCGTTTTCACTGCTTTATGCAGAAGGCGTGGATTTCGGAAATTCCTTCATGAAGCAGATGGACTTTCTGGACTCGCTCGGCTTTGAGACAGTGGAACGGATCTTTGTGAGCTCCGCTTCCATGCAGGAGGGCGTACAGCACTTCAAGGATAAAATCGAAAATTATGATATACCGTCGGACGGCCTGGTGCTTGTCATGGATGATCTTGCCTACGGAGCCTCGCTCGGACGCACGGCGAAGTTCCCCCGGAATTCCATCGCCTTTAAATGGCAGGACGAGATGGCTGAGACCGTGCTTCGAAGCATTGAATGGAGCGCCTCCAGGACCGGTCTGATCAATCCGGTCGCGGTTTTCGACCCGGTGGAGCTGGAGGGAACGACCGTATCGAGAGCATCGGTGCATAATATTTCGATCATGGAGGAAATGAAGCTGGGAATCGGCGACCGGATCCGGGTGTACAAGGCCAACATGATCATCCCTCAGATTGCCGAAAACCTGACGAAATCCGGACTTCTCGAAATACCCGGCCATTGTCCCGTCTGCGGCGGAAAAACCGAAATAAAGGACGAATTGGGCGTACGTACGCTGTATTGCAGGAACGATTCGTGCCCCGCGAAGAGGATTAAGGCCTTTGACCTTCTTGTCGGCAGAAACGCGCTGAAAATCGACGGACTTTCGGAAGCTACGCTGGAGAAGTTTGTAGACCGCGGATTTGTAAAGAGCTTTGCGGATATTTTCCGGCTGCGACGCTTTAAGGAAGAGATTATCTCAATGGAAGGCTTCGGAGAGAAGTCTTATGAAAATATTCTGGCATCTGTTGACGAAGCGAGAAAAACGACGCTGTCAAGACTGCTGTCGGGACTCGGAATCCCGGGGGTCGGCGTCGCGGGAGGACGGCTTCTTTCGGAACATTTCAGGGGAGATCTCGAAGCGCTGAGAAGTGCGGGAGAGGAGGAACTGACTGCTGTCGACGGAATCGGGGAGGTGACAGCGCGGGATATCGCAGCATACTTCTCGGATCCCGGGAAGTCCGAAGCGCTCGACGACCTTCTTACCGAAATCACCCTGGATTCGGAAGGTCCGGCGGAAAGTGAACAGCCGCTCTCTGGAAAGGTATTTGTCATCACGGGGGCCGTACATGAGTTCAGAAACCGGGATGAGCTCAGAGAATTCATTGAAGCGCGGGGCGGCAGGGTCTCCGGCTCTGTGAGCAGGAATACGGATTACCTGATCAACAATGATATCACCTCCGGTTCCGGCAAGAATAAGAAAGCAAAGGAACTGGGCGTAGCGATTATCGACGAGGAAGGCTTCCTTGAGCTGGTTCAGGAAAAAGCGCCCGGACTCACATAAAAACGGCTTTTTTGAGAAAAAGGCGATTGTTTACAGTTTGTTCATTTTTTATTTTTGAAATCGATACAAAGTGATCGTAATTCCTTCATTTTTCTATTGTATTATGTGTATTGTAAGAGAACAGCTTCTTACACTTCTCATAATTGTCGGGTACCTCCCGATCCCCCTTTTAAATGATATAGAAGATATGTTATCACCGACGTATCGAAAGCCCTCTGAGCGGTCAGGGGGCTTTTTCTATATCCGTATCTGTTTCGCACAGCATGTGTATTTTATGCGAAAAGGACTGGTATACAGGGATGAAATGTGTTACAATTATACAAATGTACGGGTTCGGACCGTGTCCGGATGCGAAGAGTACATTTCAGGTCGGGGGAAGGACGGCGTGTCTGTCCCCGCAGGAAAGGAGCGGCAGGTGGCGGCATTGAAAAAGAAAAGCGCGCTGATTGTGGTTATCGGTTTCTGCATTGTGCTTGTGATCATGGCGCTTGGAACGTACTGGCTCGGAAAAAGCGCAGGAAAGGATACAGAGGAGGCGGTCAACACCGTCAGCCATCTGTACCTGGATGAGCTTGCCGGACGCCGGGAACAGGTTGTTTCCGGAAATTTAAAGTCAAGGGTTTCGGATATCAGGACAGCCCTTGAACTGATGACGGAGGAGGATCTTTTGGACTCCGAGCACCTGATGGCGTATCAGGCAAAAATGAAACGGCTGTTTTCTCTGGAGAAATTCGCTTTTGTCGATACGGACGGCCGGATCTATACGTCCACTGGCATACAGAACGATATCGATTCATACGGCTTTGATTTCCGTAACATCACGGATGCGGATATCTCCATCAAAAACCTGAGTCAGAACGACAAAACGGTTATTATTGCCGTTCCCACAGGCGGTATCCGCTTTCAGGATGCCGAGCTGTCGGTCTGCTTCATGGAAATCGGAATGGAGCGGATGCTTGCCGGCGTGTCCATGGACGCGCAGGGAAGCAATACGACCTTCACGAACATCTATACAAAGGACGGCGTAGCGCTTACCGATATGATTCTTGGAGGCCTTGCTGCGGAGAACAACCTTCTGGAAGCACTGTCCAATGCCGTGTATGAAAAAGGGTATTCCTATGAGGCTGTCAGTGAGGATTTCGAAAACCTTAGAAGAGGCATGGCGACGTTCACCTACAACGGCATCCTCGAGACGCTGAACTATGTGCCCGTGGAAGGAACCGACTGGTTCCTGACCTATCTGATCCGCCAGAGCGTCATCAGCAATCAGATCCGTTCGGTCACCTTAAGAACCGTGCGAAGAAGCGTTATTCAGATGATTACGACGACGCTTCTCATGGTCGCCGTTTTCCTTTATTTGATTTTCCAGGGCCGGAAAAATGCCGCGCTGCGTCTGGAAATGGAGACGGCCGATGCCGAACTTCGCGGAAAACAGCAGGAACTGGATGAGAGAATACGCCTGCAGCGGCAGCTGGAGGAGCAGAAGGAGACGCTTGCCGAGGCGCTCAACGCGGCGGAGGAAGCCAGTAAGGCCAAGACGGTTTTCCTGTCCAATATGAGCCATGAGATCCGGACGCCGATGAACGCGATCATCGGTCTGGAGACGATCGCGGCAAATGATCCCGAAACCCCTGAAAAGACCAGAGGCTACCTGGAGAAAATCGGAGCCTCTGCCCAGCATCTTCTCGGGCTGATCAATGACATTCTGGATATGTCGAGGATCGAATCCGGAAAGCTGATTCTGAAAAACGAAGAGTTCTCGTTCAGGCATCTTCTGGAAGCCATCAATATCATGTTCAGCAGCTCGTGCGCCGAAAAAGGCCTGAATTACCAGTGCAATATCAAAGGGGAAACCGACGAGTATTATATCGGCGACAATATGAAGCTCCGCCAGATTCTGATCAATATTCTCGGAAACGCGGTAAAGTTTACCCCGGAGGGCGGAGAAGTCAGTCTCCTCGTGGAACAGACGGCAAAATATAACGGGAAGTCCACGCTGGTCTTCACGATATCCGATACCGGTATCGGTATGAGCCCCGAATTTCTGCCGCATATTTTTGATACCTTTGCCCAGGAGGATTCTTCCACCTCCAACCAGTACGGAAGCACAGGACTCGGCATGGCCATTACCAAAAACTTTGTGGAAATGATGAACGGCAATATCCGGGTCGAGAGCGAAAAGGGAAAAGGTTCGGTCTTTACCGTAACCATAACGCTGACAGATTCCGGACGCACCGGGTCCGATGAAAAGGAAGGCGAGATCCGTCCGGAAGAGATGCATGTCCTCGTCGTCGATGACGATCCTGTGGCCTGCGAACATGCGCATCTGGTGCTGGAGCAGGCAGGAGTCCTGTCTGAAACAGCCGCCTCCGGAG
>CAMVNR010000123.1 GCA_947168905.1 uncultured Lachnospiraceae bacterium | reverse complement strand
AGAAAAGTGTCCGCGGCTTTAAGGAGATCGAGTACGAAGTCATCCGTGACAGAAATGACACGGCGATCACGGTCTGCAACATGGAGAACCTCGACCCGGTCGGTATCCATACCGGGGATTCGATCGTCGTCTGCCCGTCGCAGACGCTGACGAATAAAGAGTATCACATGCTCCGGGACAGTGCTCTCCGGCTGATCCGCGCGCTTCAGATCGAGGGCGGCTGCAATGTGCAGTTTGCGCTGGATCCGGGGTCTTTTCAGTATTACCTGATCGAAGTGAATCCGCGGGTTTCCCGTTCGTCAGCGCTCGCGTCTAAGGCGAGCGGTTATCCGATTGCGCGGGTCTCTGCGAAAATCGGCGTCGGAATGACGCTTGACGAGATCCGGATTGCGAATACCCCGGCAGCCTTTGAACCGTCTCTTGATTACGTCGTAACAAAGCTCCCGCGTTTTCCCTTCGATAAGTTCGCGGACGCGGACAACCGCCTCTCGACGCAGATGAAGGCGACCGGAGAGGTCATGAGCATCGGGAGAACCTTTGAAGAAAGTCTTCTCAAAGGCATCCGTTCCCTGGAAATCGGCGCGTACCACCTTCACCTGCCGAAATTCGACACCTTCACGGAAGAAGCGCTTCTTCGGTACATTCAGGACGGGACCGACGACCGGATTTTCGCGATCGCCGCGCTTTTCAGAGAAGGTACTTCGGAAGAGGCTATACACCGGGCGACGCAGATCGATCCCTTTTTCCTTCGAAAGCTCCGGCATATTACGGAAATTGAGGCGCTGCTTCAAAAACACTGCGGAGATATTGAAGCGCTTCGGTACGCGAAAACATACGGCTTTTCCGACCGCGCGATCGCAGAGCTCTGGAAGAAAAGCGAGCGCGGGGTGAGTGATCTTCGCATCGCCTCCGGCATTCTGCCTGTCTACAAGATGATCGACACCTGCGCGTCGGAGTTTGACAGCTATATTCCGTATTTTTACTCCGCTTATGATGAAGAAAATGAATCTGTGATTTCAGATAAGCCCAAAATCATCGTCCTCGGCTCCGGTCCGATCCGGATCGGGCAGGGCGTGGAATTTGACTATTCGACGGTGCATGCGGTCTGGACGATCCGGGAGCTCGGGTATGAAGCGATTATCATCAACAATAATCCCGAAACCGTTTCGACGGACTATACCTGTTCGGACAAGCTGTATTTTGAACCGCTGACTGTGGAAGACGTCATGAATATTATCCGCATGGAGAAACCGGAGGGCGTGATCGCGACACTCGGCGGGCAGACCGCGATAAACCTCGCGGATGCCTTAAAAGATTGCGGCGCACCGATCATCGGTACCGACTGTGACGCCATCGAACGGGCGGAAAACCGGGAGCTTTTCGAGAAGCTCCTCCTGGAGCTTAAGATCCCCCAGCCAAAGGGCGAGGCGGTCATGAGTGTTTCGGAGGGAATCACGGCGGCCGAAAGGATCGGCTATCCGGTGCTGGTCCGTCCGAGCTTCGTTCTTGGCGGACGGGCGATGCAGATCGTCTCGAAGGAAAAGCACCTCGAAACATACCTCCTCAGCGCGTTCGGCATCGATCCTGAGAAGCCGGTGCTGGTGGATCACTATATCCGGGGAAAAGAGGTGGAGGTCGACGCGGTCTCGGACGGGCATCATGTCTTTGTCGCCGGGATTATGGAGCTTGTAGAGCGTACGGGGGTCCATTCCGGGGATTCGGTGAGTGTCTACCCGCCCTGGAGCCTCAGTGAAAGGGTCAGGGAAACCGTCCTGGACTATACGGAAAAGCTGGGGCTCGGCATCGGGATCATCGGCCTTTTCAATATCCAGTTCATTGTGGATGCTTCTGATGAGGTTTATATTATCGAGGTGAATCCGCGCTCGTCCCGTACGGTGCCCTTCCTTTCCAAAGCATCCGGGTACAGTCTTGCGGATATCGGCACCAGGGTCATGCTCGGCGAAACGCTGCAGGAGCAGGGGATTTTCAAACGCTGCGGCAGCGCGAAAAACCGCTGGTATGTCAAGGTCCCTGCCTTTTCGTTTTCCAAGCTTTCCGGAATGGACGCCTATCTTTCTCCGGAAATGAAGTCAACCGGGGAAGCAATCGGCTACGACGACAGACTGCACCGGGCGGCTTTCAAGGCGCTTACGGCCTCCGGCATGAAGCTGAAAAATTACGGGACCGTGCTGGTGAGTGTGGCCGATGAGGACAAAAAAGAAACTGTTCCGCTTATCAGGCGTTTTTACGGGATGGGCTTCAATATTGAAGCCACCAGTCTTACTGGAGAGGTTTTGAGCCGGCACGGCATGCGTACAAGGATCCTGAAAAAGCCGAGTGAAGGCAGCATGGAAGTGATCGACAGGATCCGTTCCGGATATGTAAGCTATGTCATCAACACGAGGGCGATCCTGTCCGGACTGCACTTCGGCGACGGTGTCATGATCCGGCGTGCGGCTTCCGAGAACGGGGCTGCGCTTCTGACATCCCTGGACACCGTACGAATGCTGCTCGATGTCCTTGAGGAGATGACGCTCGGCATTTCGACGATCGACGCGGAGGATGATTAGTAGGAGCTCAGAATGAAATTTACGAAAATGCACGGACTCGGCAATTATTATCTGTATTTCTACGGGGAAGTCCCGGAAAACGTCCGGGAGCTTGCCGTACGCCTTTCCGACAGGCATTTCGGGGCAGGCTCCGACGGACTGATATTCATTTCGCGCTCTGATACCGCTGATTTCAGGATGCGGATTTTCAATGCCGACGGAAGCGAGGCCATGATGTGCGGAAACGGAATCCGCTGTGGCGGGAAAGCCGTATTTACGGATGAGGGACAGCGGGAAATCAGAAAGAATATTGCGGTCTATAAAAACAACGCGCGAATTCTGATGGAGGCGCTGGACGAAGCCCATGTATGGTACTGCGGCGGAAAGAATGCGCCTTATATCTGGATGAAATGTCCGGACAGTGTCGGAAGCTGGGCTTTTTTCGACTGCCTCCTGAATGAACTGCAGATTGTCGGAACGCCGGGAGAAGGCTTCGAAATTACCTGTAATTATGCTGATTAACAAGAGGAGGTATCAGAACTGAAATGAAAAGCTGTGCGATTGTCGGAATTAACTGGGGAGACGAAGGCAAGGGCCGGATGGTGGACCTTTTGTGCAGGGATTATGATATTGTCGTGCGCTTCCAGGGCGGCGGGAATGCCGGCCATACCGTGGTGAACGAGAAGGGAAGCTTTGCACTGCATCTGCTGCCTTCGGGGATTTTTCATGAGGGTGTCGTGAACATCCTTGGGAACGGCGTGGCGCTGGACCCGGAGAATCTGTGGAATGAAATCCGGGAGCTGAGGGAAAAGGGCATCCCGGTGACGCCGGACAACCTGAAAATCAGCGAGCGGGCATCCCTGCTTCTTCCCTGGCACCGGGATCTGGATATTTTTGAGGAGAAACGGCTGAAGGACCGGAAATACGGTTCCACGAAGCAGGGAATTGCTCCGTTTTATTCGGATAAGTACCAGAAGAAAACGATACTTGCGGGCGAGCTTCTGAGGGACGGCCTGAAAGACCGTCTCCTGTCCCTGATGGAGTGGAAGAATCTGACGCTTTGCGGCGTCTACGGCGCAGAACCGTACACCTGGGACCGGCTCGAAGAGTGGCTGAACCGCTGCTGCAGTCCGATCATGCCTTTTATCTGCGATACGCAGCAGTATCTGGAGCAGGCAGAAGAATCGGGAAAGAGCATGCTGATGGAGGCGCAGCTGGGCGCGTTGCGGGATCTTGATTTCGGCATTTACCCTTACACCACCTCTTCGAATACGACAGCGGCTTATGCGCCGATCGGCGCGGGCCTTCCCGGCCTGAAGCTCGGGGAGGTCATCGGTGTCGTCAAAGCTTATTCGACCTGTGTCGGCGAAGGACCCTTTGTCTGCGAACTTTTCGGCGAAGAAGCAGAGCGTCTCCGCGAGGCGGGCTCTGAATACGGCGCGAAAACAGGGCGGGCGCGGCGTGTGGGCCCGATCGACCTCGTGGCGACAAAATACGGTGTAAAAGTGCAGGGAGCGACAATGCTCGCGCTGACAAAGCTCGATATTCTGAGCACTATGGAGTCGATTCCGGTCTGCGTACGCTACCGGCTGAATGGCGCGGAAATGGACAGATTCCCCTTCCCGTCGGACCTTTCCGAAGCGGAGCCGGTATATATCCGGGTCCCGGGCTGGAACTGTGACATTTCCCGGATCCGCCGCTATCAGGATCTCCCGCAGGCGGCGCGGGACTACGTGGAACTGATCGAAGAGAGCGTCGGCTGTCCGATCAGGTACATTTCGGTCGGCGCTGAGCGGGAGAGCATCATATTCCGCTGAACAGATGGTGGGAGCGCTACGCAGCTCTCAGGCGCCTTATTCGGTGCTTTCGCCGTACTGTCGTACGGCTTCGCACCTCATGAGGGAATGCCGGCCTGACGCAAACCCCGCGCCGCCGCAGCTTCGCAGCTCCCCGCGCCGCGGCCTCATTCGGTGCTTTCGCCGTACTGTCGTACGGCTTCGCACCTCATGAGGGACTGCCGGCCTGACGTAAACCCCGCGCCGCCCGCTGCTTCGCAGCTCTCAGGCGCCGCGGCCTCATTCGGTGCTTTCGCCGTACTGACGTACGGCTTCGCACCTCATGAGGGACGTTCGCCGAAAACAAAAACACGCCTGCTCGTACAAGTACGGCAGGCGTGTCTTGTTTTCGGCTCACTGTTTGCGTCACATCCCAAGAAACGTTGCTTCGGGCGTGCCCTGGGCGATGTTCTTCCAGCGGTTGTAGAAGTTCAGATATTTCAGGGCGTTGAAGTGGAAATCGCCCTTGATCTGGTAGACCTTGTCCTCATGATAGATATTGAGGCGGTTCTTGCCGAGGAGCGTGACCGGAGAATCCGAGAAGGAGAGAAGGAGCTCGTTCGGCTTTCCTTCGTCAATCACAATACGGTCGCCGTAGAGGGCGATCGAAGCCGTTTCCCGGAGGACTTCCTTCCGCTTATACAGGATGACCTGAAGCAGACTGATGTCGTCCGTGAAAACCGGTTTGTCGAGGAAGTTCGCGGGATTTAACCGGTTGATGAAATCATTCTGGAACTGGACCCAGTTCGCGGCAAAACGGAAGGGGAACTGAAAGCCGACCCCCTCCAGTTCCTTGGAGGGAAGATAACGGATTTCCTGTCCGCAGGTCGTGCAGCGGATAATATCGTCCCTTGACATAAAGCGTGAAAGGCCGCATTTCGGACAGATATAGGCGACACGGTCGAAGAATTCGGCGGTCTTTTTGGACTTGTAATCATAGTCGACCTTCGCTTCATCCTCCCAGAGACCATCACAGATGGTTTTATAAAGCTCGTCATTAGACATGGCTTTGATCTCTTCGGGTTCAATAATCCGGGAAGCATAAGCGTGCACAGGGCCTTTTCTCACGACATTGGACCAGCGCGGCTGCATCCCGTAGCCGCCTTCAATCCTGTACAGGACAATCGGCAGGCCGATCATCCGGGCAAGCTTTGAAATCGACGGATTGATATAGCAGGTCTGTCCGGAGTAGGTGCGGTGTCCTTCCGGCGCGATCGAGAGAGAGCCGCCTTCCTTCGCGACGCGGATGCACTGCCGGATCGCCTTTAAGTCGAGCGTCTGCTTCTTGATCGGGATCGGGGCGACGGCCCAGCGCAGGAAGTCGGAAATCCGGCCGTTCGACAGGATATCCTCCATGGCAAGGTGGTAGATCGGGAATTTGAAGGAGACACCCATAAAAAGCTGGTCGTAGTCCGTCTGATGATTGTAGAGGATCAGATACTGACGCTTGGGATCGCCCTTAAAAGGATCCATCCTGGCATGGCACTTCAGCATCGTGTAAATTTTCCCGGGATAGTAAACAAGGTTCAGGATTGCACGGTGGTACTTCCTGACCCAGGGCTTTTCTTCGGGGGTTGTCTTGTCATTTTCAACTGCCATGATAATAATCTCCGTTTTCAATTCAAAGGAATCTCCCTGGCAGAAATCGAAGCCGCCCGGACGAGTCCCATACATCCTTGTTTATTGTAAAACAGAATTCCGGATCATGCAAGAGAAATGTGCTTCTCAGTGAGCAAAAAAACAGCCCAAAATAACAGAGAAATCAGTAAAAATACAGATTATAATTGACAGACAGGGGCGTTTATGGCATGATGAAATCTGTTGATTAAAAAAGAATTCGGAGGCCTGAATAGTCAAGAACCCACCACTTAAACCCTGACGGGTTTTGAAGTGGGGGCTTGTAAAG
>CAMVNR010000122.1 GCA_947168905.1 uncultured Lachnospiraceae bacterium | reverse complement strand
GACCGAGATCGGAATCCCCCTCCTCTAAGCGCAGCGTAGGTGGGGGTAGTTCAAGTCCGGCAAGTATTCTCCGACCGATTATAGCACAGGCCGTGTTATTTTGTGAAGCGGTTTTTAAGCTCTTTTCAGTTTCAGTTTCCCGGCAAAGCTCATCACCAGGAAGCAGAACAGCTCCGTAATGACGATCGTCGCGCCAGTCGGGCTGGACAAAAGAATGGACAGAACAACGCCGAAAAACGCCGAGACGCCCGCAATGATCACGGAAATGATCGTCACCGAGCGGAAAGAGCGCGCGAGACGCATGGCGGAAAGCGCCGGAAAGATGATCAGCGCGGAAACAAGAAGCGAACCGACCATGTTCATCGCGAGAACGATAATCAGCGCGATCATGACCGCTACAAGAAGGTTGATCGCGGAAGTCCTGGTTCCGACGGCCTTCGCAAAGTTTTCGTCAAAGGTCACGGCAAAAATCCGGTTGTAGAAAAGGATAAAGAGCACTGCCGAGATTACGGAAAGCACCAGGCAGAACACCACGTCCGAAGCCTTCAGCGTCAGGATCGACTGCGAGCCGAAAAGGGTGGAGCACACATCGCCCGCGAGATTCGAAGAGGTTGAAAACATCCCCATCAGGAAGTATCCGCCCGCAAGGGCCGAGACGGAAATCATCGCGATCGCCGCATCGCCCTTGATCCTGGTATTCTGCCCGGTGCGAAGCAGAAGGACCGCCGCAAGTACCGTTAACGGGAGGACGATCACCATATTGTTGGTATCCCCCAGGATCTTCAGCATCCACGAAAACGCACGGGACAGGAAACCAAGATTCTGTGAAACTGCGGCCCGCTGCAGGGTGTTTAAGAGAAGCTCCAGTACGGAAGCGACGGCAATGGCGCCGAAAGCCACATGCGAGAGTCCGTCACCGATAAAGGAGAAGCGCTTCAGCACCAGCGTCACCCCCAGAAGCGAGGCGCAGAGCGCGCAGAGCACTCCGACAACCATCGCATACCGTACGAACGGGTACTGCATATATTCTATCATCGTACGAAACATCAAAAAAGCTCTCCTTTCACATCGGGTGGTGCAGGCGGATCGCGGACTTTGTCTTCTCTTCACCCAGGTAATGCGGCTTTCCGACACGGTTCCTGTGATAATCCGCCACCGTTCCGAAGAACAGTTCCTTGCCCACATGCAGGATATGGCTTGCATAGCTGAGGCACGCCGCCACATCATGGGAAATCATGACGATCGTCGTCCCCTCTTTATTCAAATTGCTGATCAGCCGGTACATGTCTTCGGATGCCGCAGGATCCAGTCCCGCCACCGGTTCGTCCAGGAGAAGCATCCTTCTGCTCGCAGAAACCGCACGCGCGAGCATGACACGCTGCTTCTGCCCGCCGGAGAGCGTCGAAAAGCTCTCATCCGCCAGGCTTTCGATGCCCATCAGACGCATGTTGTCAAGCGCTGCGGCTCTCTCGGCCGCGCTATAGAAAAAGCGCCTTCCGAGCCGCGCCTGAAAGCCGGAGAGCACAATTTCCCGGACGGAAGCCGGGAAATCCCGCTGCACCTCTGTCTGCTGCGGGAGGTATCCGATCATCCGGGATGACAGGCCATCGCCGTACCGGACTTCGCCGCTCATCGGCTTCTGCAGACCGAGAATCGTCCGCATCAGCGTGGATTTCCCGGCGCCGTTTTCTCCGACGATGCACAGATAATCCCCGTGTCTCACTTCAAAATTCAGATGCGACACCAGCGCTTTCCCGTCGTATCCAAGCTCCAGCTCGGTACAGCTAAGCTCCGGCGGCCGGGATTCCTTCTTTTTCCTGTCAGCTTCATTATTGCTCATAAATATCTTCCTTCTCCAGACAGTCCCTGCAGACTCCGTAAAATACCGTACGCTTCGGGTCGATCAGAAAGCCGTGGTGCTCTGTGATATGCTTTTCAAACATCGTGATCTCCCGGCACTCCAGGTGGATCAGCCGTCCGCATTTCTCGCACTTTAAGTGATAGCAGAGGAATTCCTCCTCCGCGCCCTTTCCGATGTATTCAAAGCACGCGCTTTCGCCTTCCTCAAACACATATTTTTTGACCTGCCCTTCGGTGACGAGCCGCTCAAGCTGGCGGTAGACGGTCGTCGTCCCGATCTTCTGGTCGCCGTTTCTGAAATGTTCGCAGATATCCGCTGCGGTAAAATGCTTCCTCGGATGCTCGGCAAGATAACTTAGCAGCTGCTCCCGCTGCCTTGTGCGGTACCGGTTCTTCTCTTCCACGGTATAATTTCCTCCGTCTTAGAAATATGAAAACGGTTTTCATTTTCAGTTCATAGATTATACTGCCCTCGGCGCCGCTTGTCAAGAGACAATCCCGCGGGAGGCTGGGTACAAGATACGCTCCCCGAAAAAAACGGACGAGCCGGCGGTCTTTTCTCCTTAAGCGAAAAAAACAGGGAGGCAGGTGCGTTTTTCTTTCCGGCACCTGTCCCCCCGATTGTTTTTCCCCTTTTGGGAAGCTATGCTATTTCTCTAAAGCTGTTCTTCTTTTCTTTTACAGAACCGCTCTTCTTCGGACCGGTTTCAGACCGGTTCTGCTGCAGCCCCGGCGTCCCCCGGGATTCCGGAAACGCTGATGTTCTTATTGACCTTCGCGTCGTAGGTTTCGGCCTTCATGACCTCCACGAGATCGAGACCTGTGACCTCCTTCACGGACTCGATGGTCTTCGCGAGCACGCTCGGCACGTAGGTGCCCATCTGTGAAACGCCGGTTCCGTTTCCTCCGCTGCCGTCGATAATTGTAATCTTATCGATCGACTCCATGGGCTTCGCAATCGCGGCCGCCATCTCGGGCAGGGCCTTCACGATCATTTCCATCATGGCAGCCTGGCCGTATTTCTTCATGGCCTCGGCTTTCTTCTCCAGCGCCTCCGCTTCCGCGATGCCTTTCGCTTCGATCGCCTTTGCTTCCGCTTCGCCGACTGCCCGGATGCCCTCGGCCTCCTGGGTTCTGGCATAAAGCTCGGCTTCCGCCTGCACCTTCTTCGCTTCGGCTTCCTTCTCGCGCTCAAATCTCTCGGCTTCGGCCTTCCGCTGTCTCTCGAAGAGCTCCGCCTCCGCCTGCTGCTGTCTCGCGTACTTCTCCGCTTCCGCTTTCTTCTTGATCTGCGCCGAGAGGGTCTGCTCCGTCACTTCGACGTCCTTTTTCTTCAGCTCGATTTCGCGCTCCTGGCGGGCGATATTCGCGTTGGCCGTCGCGACTTCGATGGTTTTACGCTGCTCCTGCTGCTGGATTTCGTACGCGGCGTCCGCTTCCGCCTGCTTCACATCGGACTCTCTCTTCAGCTCCGCCTGGCGGATCCTGAGTTCATTCTTCCTTGCAGCAATCTCGGTTTCTGCCGCCACCTGCGCTTCATTCGCCATGCGCTTTGCTTCCGCCTCCGCGATCGCCACATCCTTATCCGCCTGCGCCTTCGCGATCGAAGCGTCCTTCTGGATCTGCGACATGTTGTCCTGGCCGAGCGCGACGATCAGGCCCTTTTCATCCTCGATCTTCTGGATATTGCAGGAAATGATTTCGATGCCGAGCGCGTTCATATCCTTCTGCGCCTTCTCCTGCACCTCGTCGCCGAATTTCTTCCGATCGGTATTGAGTTCCTTTAAACGAACCGTGCCGATGATTTCACGCATATTGCCCTGCAGGGAATCGGTCAGCGCCGCGATAATGCTCTTATCGTCCATATTCAGGAAGTTCTTCATCGCGATCTTGATGCCCTCGGGGTCGGTCTTCACCCGCACCTTCGCGACCGCGTCGATATCGACGCCGATAAAGTCGAGGGTCGGAACATAACCGTTGGTCTTAATATCGATGCTGACCTGCTTTAAGACCAGCGTATCCTTCCTCTCCAGGAAGGGAAGCTTGACGCCCGCCCGTCCGATCAGGATCCGCGGCTCTCTTCTCAGGCCGGAAATGATGTAAGCTTTGTCCGGCGGAGCCTTGACATAACCGCTGACGATCGTAATGATCAGCAGAACCGCCAGAATGACGATAACAGGAATCAGTAATTTTTCCATGGTCTTTTGCCCCTTTCCAAAATGTGCCTTTTTTCAGGCTTTTTCAAATGATTTTTCAGGAAACAGCTTCTTTTTCGCTGTTCCTTTCCGGGTATTCTACCAAAGGAAGCCCGGTGGATAAAGGGCGAAAAAAGCAAAATACCGGTGCTTATTTTGCCGGAGTCGGACGATCCTTGCCTTCCTGCTGCAGGAGGGCCTTCCTGCGTTTTTTCAGAAGGTCTTTACGGAACGCACTGAAATACAAAAAGAGAGAGACAAACAGGAAAAGCTGTGCTATACTCTCTTTGAGGCCGGTTCAGGCCTGAAATTTTCATGAACAGAAGTATCAGAGGGGGAATTTGCCATGGGAAAAAGATCGACGCGCGCCAATAAGAATGCTTATCAGCTTTCCCGTGAAGCCGCAGGGCTGACCCGCGAAAAAGCCGGGGAAATGATGGAATTTGTCTCGGACGACCGGATTGAAAAGATCGAGTCGGAGCGTTCGCTGCCGCACCCTGAGGAGGTTCTCGCCATGTCCGAGTGCTACAAAGACGCGCGGCTCTGCAATTATTTCTGCTCTCACGAATGCCCGATCGGAATGGTGTACGTGCCGGAGGTGGAGCTTAAAACGCTCTCCCAGATCACGCTGGAAACCGTGAACGCCATCAATTCCCTCGAGAAACGCAAAAACCGCCTGATCGAGATCGCCGTCGACGGTCAGATCGACGAGGAGGAACAGGCGGATTTTGAAAATATCCGAAAGGAACTGGACGATATCTCCATGGCGGTGCAGACCCTCAGAATGTGGCTCGACCACCGGGAAAAGAACGCCGACTAATAGGACCTCTTGCGGACGGCTGTTTTACACAAAGAGCAAACTTTTTTAGGACAGCTGTCTTTACACGAAGAGCAAACTTTTTCAGGACAGCTGTTTCCACAGTTCAAGTATAAAATCACGCTCCGGAAGCCACTCCGAATACGCCGCAGCGGTGCCGACCGTTACGGCGAAGCGGAGGGCTTTTTCAACATCCCCGGACGCCCGGTACATGTGGATGAAGCCAGCGATCATGGAGTCTCCGGCAGCGACTGTATTAAAGGGGCGGCCGGCAGGAACTTTCGGCGGCGTGCAGCTGAAAAAATCTCCCTCTTCCGAGAGGAGGACGGCGCCTTTTTCCCCGAGAGATACCATGACATTCTCTGCGCCGAACGCCCGGAGCCTTTTCATTTCCTCTTTCAGCTCTTCCCCGCTTTCGACGGGCTTTCCCGCCAGCCCTGCAATTTCCTCATCGTTTGGCTTGATCAAAAAAGGCTTCAAAGGAAGCGCCGTAAGGAGCGCCTCTCCCGAGGTATCGAGGATCACGCCCGCCTTCGAAGACGCCATGAGATCGCGGTAAAGGCTGTTTTTTGCGCCTCTTGGAAGATTCCCGGAAAAGACCACGAGATCCTCCCCCTGAAGGCCGGAAAGCCGCTTTTTCAGTCTCTCAACAAGTGTTTCCGAGAGAACGACGCCGGCGCCGTTGAATTCCGTAATCCTTCCGCTGTTAATTTTGACGTTGATCCGCGTAAAGCCCGAACCCGCGTCGATCATCTCGGTTTCGACCGCTTCTTCCTCAAGAAGACGCCGAAGCTCAACGCCGGTAAAGCCCGCTGTGAATGCGAGCGCCTTACTCTTCGTCCCGAGGCGCGAAAGCACCATCGACACATTCAGGCCTTTCCCGCCCGGCACGATATACTCGTCATGCGTCCGGTTGGTCCTTCCTTCCTCAAAAGGCCCCGTCATTGCAAAATAATCCAGTGAAGGATTCAAAGTCACCGTATAAATCATTGTCTTTCTCCGATACTCCCGCTCCGAAAAGCATTTGCTCTTTGCTTCTTTCTCAATAGCCTCCCGCATACGGCAGGATCAAATATCGAGATCACAAGCTCCGGACTGTAGAATCCGAGTTTCATATTCAGGCTCCTCCTCTTCTTTTTTCACGTTCTCTCATGGGCTGTTGCAAAAACGCCCCTTTCTTACCAGCATCTTATCACGGGAAAGGACTTCTGTAAATATCATTATAGGAGTGGCGCGGGAAAACTACGTGAGCTTGCTCGCGTAGTTGAAAGCGCCTTTCCTTATTGAAAACAGACAGAACAAATGTTCGCCTTTCTCTTGAACTTTCGTGATATTTGTGGTATAATATCTATTATGATGAATACCTCCGCAAAGCCGTATCACCACGGCGAACATATTGTTTACAGCTGCCAGTACCATGTCATCTTT
>CAMVNR010000121.1 GCA_947168905.1 uncultured Lachnospiraceae bacterium | reverse complement strand
CCCGCCCTACGCTGACGCTAAGAGGACGGGGTATCCTTGCCATATTATTGATGAACGGACAGTTTATCATCGTCGGGGCGGGATCGCTCGCCCCGGACGACCTTCAATTTACTAAAAAACCCGGTGATTTCCTCGTGGCCGCAGACGCCGGATTCCTGGCCATAAAGCGTGCAGGGCTTCTGCCCGATCTCGTTGTCGGGGATTTTGATTCCATGCCCGAAAAGGCCCTTTTTGAGCCTTCAGCGGGCGCTTCGGAATCCGTCTGCCCGGAAATCATCCGCCTCCCTGTCGAAAAGGACGATACGGACATCGCTTTCTGCATCAAAGAAGGCTTCCTCCGGGGCTACAGCGACTTCGTGATCTACGGAGCTCTCGGGGGAAGCCGCCTCTCTCATACCGTCGCGAACCTCCAGCTTCTTGCCATGGTAAAGGAGCGCGGCGGGACCGCATCTCTTATGTACGGCGGCACGAGGGCTTTTGTCTTTTCCGAAGGAGAGGAAGCGCATTTCCCGACCGGCACATCCGGCACGCTTTCCGCCTTTTCCCTGTCGGAAGAAGCCGCCGTCACGCTGACGGGTCTCTTCTACCCCCTCGAAAACGGCATACTGACAAGGAAGTTTCCCTTAGGCGTCAGCAACCATTTCACCGGGGAGGAAGCCCGCGTCCTTGTTCATCGGGGAGAAGTCCTGATAATTACAGAAAAAGAGTGAGCCTTTTTAAGGGTCTGTCCTCCTTAAAAGGCTCACTCTTTTTCTGCCTTTTTACAGTTTTTAATAGTTCTGTTCTTTCATCCGCCGGTGCCGAAGATACAGGATCACACCGGCGATCACCAGAAGAAGCAGTACAATCCATACCGCAAGCGGTACATTTTTGATATTGAAGCAGCGCACGCGGATCCACATCCGGTTGATGACCTCGCTCTCATCCTGGTCAAAATACACCATGATCGAAGCGCGGCGGATCACATCCCCGGAAGGATACTGCGCAAGCAGCTGGCGGTGAAGCTGCTCCTCCGGAACCGTGATGACATAGTCCTCATCCTCCGGATCGCCGCCGAAGAAATAGCCGACCGGATACTCTACCGTATCCTCCTCATCCTCTTCCGCGCCGTAGCACCAGTCCAGATACTCTAAGATTCTTCCGTCTTCCCCGCCCGAAATCGTCGAGGTATAGCCGATATAGTACATGTTGCGGATGGCGTTGTCGGGACGCGACAGGAAGTTGATAAAGGCTTCCGCCGCTTCCTGCTTCCTCGGATCCTCCGAGATTCCGGCCTTCAGCATCACCCAGCCGTCAAAATAGATATTCGTCGACTCCTCCGGAACCGCGAAATTCAGATAATAATCATCCTCTTCTGCCTGATCCATCGTGTAAACCGCATCCCCGGACCACTGATAGTTCGCGACCACCTTTCCCGTGATCATGTCGGCTTTTCCCGAATCCGTTTCAAAAGAATACAGGTTGTCCTTGATGCCCTGCAGATAGTCCTGCGCCCTGTCAATCATTTCCTGTGAGGTGTCGTTCATCTCATCCTGCAGGCGCATGGCGTAGTCCGGATCGGAAACAAAGTCTTCGGAGGTAAGAAGCTCCGACTTTAAGGCACCGACCGCTGCGAAATAGGTGTCCCGGACATTGTCCTTCACGGTAATCTGGCGGTAAAAGTCCCTGTTTTCCATCAGCTTCCAGGTGGAGGCTTCCTCCTCGGAAACCACCTCCGGATTGTATACAAAACCGGTCACGCCCCACATGAATCCGGCCGCGCACTTGTCCCAGGAAACCCCGTTCTGCTCGTGGGTCTCGAAAATGCTGCGGATATACGGAGATACTCCGTTCGTATAATAATTCAGCTCGTTTTCCTGATCGAAGAAGCCCTCCGACAGCGGCTGAACGCGGTCCTCGGCCATCAGCTTCATGATCATGTACTCCGAAGGGCACACCAGATCGTACACATCGCCGATGGTCAGCATGTTGTACAGATCTTCATTGGTGCCGAAAGTGGAATACTCGACCCGCACCTTCTTTCCGTAATTTTCCTCGAACCAGGCCTCAAAATCCTCCACCAGCGAATTTTCGCCGATGATATCCCCGCTCTCCAGGTCGATCACCTCGTCTTCTTCCCATCCGCCGAGGTCAATATACTCCTCCCAGTTGCAGACGCGAAGCACGATTTCGTCTCCGGCGGCATCGGCATTAACCGCGCCAAAGAAGCCGGCGTCCGGCGGCAGGAGCACGCCGAAAAGAAGCGTAAGCAGCACAAAGGCGGCCGTTCCCCTCAGGATGCTTTTCCGCAAGCCCCGGGATTTACCGAAAATATTTCTCATCTCCCGGCCTCCTTTCTGCGGGCTTCCGAAGACGCCCGGTTCGCCCGGACATTCATCCCGGCAACCAGCAGAATTACGATCACAAAGATCAGTGTTGACAGTGCCCAGAGCGCCGTCTTAATCGACGTCTGAGAGCCTTTCGTCGCATTGACGACGTAGGTGCTGATCGTGTCAAAAGTCGCGGGCTTTGTGTAAGTCGCGATAAAGTAGTCGTCAAGGGACAGGGTGACCGCAAGTGAAAAGCCCGAGAGCATTCCGGAAAAAATCTGCGGAAGCACCACTCTGAAAAGCGCGGAAGCGGGGGTGGCGCCAAGATCAAGCGCCGCCTCGTAAAGCGAGGAATCCATCTGTTTCAGCTTCGGCATGACGGAAAGGTATACAAAAGGCGCGGCAAGCGTCACATGCCCGGCAATCAGCGGAAGGTAGGTATCCTTGCTGATTCCGAAAACGACGACCAGAAGAATGCACAGCGAGAAGCCCGTCACGACATCCGCGTTGATAACCGGGATCTGGTTTACGGTCGATACCGCGCCGGACAGGCGTTTCCGGGAATAGAAGGCCCCGATTGCGCCGAGCGTTCCGAAAACGGTCGCAAGAAGCGCCGAGAGAAGCGCGAGAAGAATCGTTCCGATAATCATGTCCCTGAGCTCTTCGGTCGTGAACAGGGTCACATAGTTTTTCAGTGTAAAGCCGCGGATCGCGCCGATCTGCGTCGCGTCCGTAAAGCTGTAGACCGCGAGGATCAGAATCGGAGCGTAAAGGAACAGAAGCACCAGGACGGGGATCAGTCCCCGGATCACTTTTTTCGTCACAGCAGCGCACCTCCTGTTCTCGCGTCTTCCTTCTCAAGCCCGTTTGTCATCAGCGTGAAGACGCAGATGATCGCGAGGAGCACCAGCGCGATCATCGATCCGCCGTGCCAGTTGTAGGCCGAGAAGTACGAACCGATCAGCGATCCCATGATATAGGTCGAATTATACAGCATATCCAGTACCACATAGTTTGTCATCGCCGGCAGGAACACCATCGAGATGCCGCTGACGATGCCCGGTACGGATAGCGGCAGCGTGATTTTAAAGAACGCGCTCCTCTCGTTTGCGCCAAGGTCTCTTGCCGCCTCCGTGAGCGACCCATCCAGCTTGACAATCGTATTGTAAATCGGCAGAATCATGAAGGGCAGGAAGTCGTACGTCATGCCGATCACGGAATTCAGGAAGGGGTAGAAGGCCAGGTTACCTTCGATCACGGTCAGAATTTCCTTTAATGCCGTGATGCGGAGCGAGAAATTGATCCACATCGGAAGCACAAAGATCATGATAATGACGCCCTTCTGCTTCAGGCCGCTCGTCGCGAGAATATAGGCGACGGGGTAGGCGATGAGGAGGCACACGACCGTCGTCACAAGCGCGATTGCGAGACTGTATACCAGCGTTCCCACCGTATTGGGGTCCGTGAAAAAGCCCGTCAGGTTCTTCAGCGTGAACTGCCCTTGTCCGTTCGTAAACGCATAGTAAAAAAGCACAATCAGCGGCGCGACGACAAAGATCAGCAGGAAAATAATGTAGGGAATCCCCAGGGTTTTTCTGGAAAATTTCATGCCGCCTCCTTACTTTTTCACCGAGAAACGCATCTTCTCCACCGGAAGGATCAGGCCGACGCGGTCGTCCATATTCCAGAGATATTCGTCGTCGACGATGAAATCCTGTCCGAGGTCCGTATTCAGGACATAGCTGTAATGGTCGCCCTTGTAGATCAGATTCGAAATCGTTCCCTCCACAAGCACGTTTTCGTCGTCGATATCGTCGGTCATCCGGATATCCTGCGGTTCGATCGCCGCCGTAACATGGATCTTCTCCGGATCGATCACTTCGCCGTGTCCGTCGACAAGCTCGCCATTTTCATTCCTGCGGCTGCCGGGAATGATCTGTGTGAGGCTCGTATTGTGAAGCCGCTTACCGTTGAATTCCAGCCGGTGGTTCTTATTCATGTCCACCTCGAATACATTCGTATGGTCTTCCGCGATCATGATGTGAATGCCGTCCGGCTCAACCTTCATGCCAACAAGATCCCCGACTTTTGCAGATTTCGTGGACTGGATCACGACCTCGTAGCGGCCGGACGCCACTGTAATTTCATAGTGGATGCCCTTGAAAATAACGGAAATGACTTTTCCGCGGATCTGGCCCTCGGAAGGCGCAACGATTTCGATATCCTCGGGACGTACAACCGCCGTGATCTGTGTGCCTTCCGCCACATCATCCACACAGGTAAAATGACCGCCCGCGAAGCGCGCCTGCATTTTTCCGGTCATAATGCCGTTGAAAATATTGCTTTCGCCGATGAAGTCCGCGACGAAGGCGTTCTGCGGCTCATTGTAGATGTCCTCCGGCGTTCCGATCTGCTGGATCTTTCCCTCGGACATGACCACGATCTTGTCGGACATCGTGAGCGCCTCTTCCTGGTCATGCGTGACATAGATGAAGGTGATGCCGAGTTCGTCATGCATGGCCTTCAGCTCAAGCTGCATTTCCTTACGCATCTTTAAATCCAGTGCGCCTAAGGGCTCGTCAAGAAGCAGAATTTCCGGCTCGTTGACAAGCGCTCTTGCGATCGCGACACGCTGCTGCTGTCCGCCCGAAAGCGTCGATACGGAGCGCTTTTCAAAGCCTTCGAGATCGACAAGCTCCAGAACCTTCTTGACTTTTTTGCGGATTTCATCCTTCGGCGTCTTCTTCTGCCGGAGGCCGAACGCAATATTGTCAAAAATATTCATATGCGGGAAAAGTGCATAGCGCTGGAACACCGTGTTGATCGGCCGCTCGTTCGGGGGAAGCTTCGAGATATCCTTCCCGTTCAGGAGAATGTCTCCCTCCGTCGGCATGTCAAAGCCCGCGATCATTCTTAAGGTTGTCGTCTTTCCGCAGCCCGACGGCCCCAAAAATGTCACGAATTCACCGCGCTTCACTTCCAGATTGAAGTCCGAGACCGCCGCAAAGCCGTCGTCAAAAGTTCTGGAAATGTGTTTCAGTTCGATAATGTTTTCACTGTTTGCCATTTCGTTTGCCCTTTTCTCAGTATAAAAAATATTAAGTACATCCCTTTTTGTGCCTGCAGGCAGGCCGAAAAGGGATCTTTGATCCCACGGTTTATCGCATGATACGGATTCCTTCGTTTCCTTTTATCTCATGATACGGATTCCTCCGTGCTACGCACTCCCGGAATCCTGCAAACATTCGCAATCCGCCCCTTTGGGGCTTCTTGCTCATGTTTGTTCGGGATCCAACATCCCTTCTGTGCCTGCAAGCAGGCTCAGAGAGATCTTTGATCCCTTGTATCATGTCAGAACGATGGCGGCGTACTGATCCATAAAAGCTTCGCTGGCCGGTTCCCCGGATTCTCGATCCTGTGCGGCCGGTCCGCCTCGTAGTAAAAGCTCTCCCCTGCGCGCACATCGTAGCGCGCGTCCTCCCTGAAAAGCGTAATCCTGCCGGAAAGCACATATCCGAATTCCTCGCCGTTATGCGGCTCATCGAGCGGCAGCTTCCCATGGGGCACGAGCGTCACCACAACCGGCTCCATCTGGTTGGACTGCGCGGAAGGCACCACCCATTCGGTCACATTGCCCTCCTCGTCCGTCTTTTCGAAATAATCCTTCTCTGTAAAAACAATCTGCGTCCTGCCGCTGTCCCGGAAGAAATCCGAAGGCGTTAAGCCCAGGCACTCGATCAGGTCAAACAGTGTCGGCAGGGACGGCGTTACCTGTCCGCGCTCCAGCTGCGAGATAAAGCCTTTCGTGAGCTCCGCCCTATCCGCCAGCTCCTGCTGTGTCAGAGCGTTCTGCTTCCGAAGGTCCCTGATTTTTTTCCCGATCTCCGTAACGACCGATTCCGCGTCCATTTCTCCCTCCAAAGGTGCGTCTGATTCTAAACTTCAAATTCATTTTTACTAAACTTTATGCGTAAGTGTATTTGTATCATCCCGCGGCCGAAATGTCAAGCAGATTCGAGAGATTTCAACAAAAATTTTTACGGCTTTTCCTTTGAAGGAAACCTTACAACCATTAGCGCCGGGAAAGCCCACTACTTTAGTGGTGGGATGAAAGGCGC
>CAMVNR010000120.1 GCA_947168905.1 uncultured Lachnospiraceae bacterium | reverse complement strand
ACTTCGAGCCCGGCTTTCACCGGGCTCGTGTCAATGGGACTTTTTTAACAGCCCCTCCAGGTATTTTTGCATCACCGGACGGATCGGCGGTGAAATGATATCGAGCGTAATCTCATCCTTCCGGAACCATCGAAGCTCGGAGAATTCTTCCTCCTGCGCGCGGATCTCTCCATGAAACTTCCTGCAGAGATAGATGATCTCCACATTGTACACTTCGTCGCCGTTCGGATAGATGTAGTAGGCCTCCGGGCCGGAATTCACCATGAAAAACTCCAGCTCGTCGGCAGTCAGCCCCATTTCTTCGAAAAGCTCCCTTTTCGCGCACTCTTCGACCGTTTCCGAAAGCTCAATCGATCCGCCGCTGTAGCCCCAGAGGTGATTGTCCGTGCGCTTCCCGAGAAGGACCTCTCCCTGCTCATTTTCAATAATGATCGAGCCCGCGCACTGCAGGAGCGGTGCGTGGCCGACGTATTTGCGTAAGTCCATGATGTAGCTGCTCATTGTTCCCCCGAGTCGATTTTTCACTGCAAATTGAATAACGGGGACAGGTTTTTTCCTGTCCCCGAAGCAATTCTGTGATTTCCGGCTGTTATGCCGTTACCATTTCGTGAAGCGTCTTTCTCACAGCTCCCTTTCCGGCATACAGCTTCTTCACGATCGCTTCCACCTTCTCGCCGAGAATGGTATCGTAAAGATTCACGCCGAAGATCTCCGGACGGCTGTAGAGTGCTTCCAGACAGGAAAAGTCCTGCTCGCCTTCCCTGACTTCAAGTCCTGCGACGATCGGCATCAGCTCTTCAAGAAGCGGATCCGGCGACGGCTCAAATGCATTTCCGCAGTCATCAATGCCGCGAAGATACCGCGCATAGGACGCAAGTGCAAAGCTGATCAGATTCAGCTTGTCAAGATCGAGGCCGCCCTTGATGTAGTTCTTGATGGTCTCGCCGAAACGCACCGGAATCTTCTGGGAGTTGTCGACGACAATACGCTGCGGCGTATCGGGCATGAAGGGGTTCGGAAGACGCTTGTTCAGCACCGCGTCGGCAAAATCGGCGGGGCTCACAATTCCCGGATCCGTAACAACGGGCATCGCTTCCTCATAGGTCATGCGCGTGATGTAGCCACGGATGTCGTCATCCTTCATTTCCTCGGAGATCAGGGTGAAGCCGAGGAGGCAGCCGACGGTGGACATCGCGGTATGAAGCGGGTTGAGACAGGTGCAGACCTTCATGCGTTCCATCTTGTCCACGGTCTCGCGGCTTGTAAATACCGCTCCGCCAAGATCAATCGGCGGATGTCCCAGCGGGTAATCGTCTTCGATGACGAGATAGCCGACCTCTTCTCCGTTGACGAAGGGTGCAGTGAAGGAGTGCTTCGCGGTTTCAATCGTGTTGTAATCCTCAAAGCCGTCGGCCTTCAGAATTTCCTGGACCTTCGCATCCGGGCGCGGAACGATCTTGTCGATCATCGCCCAGGGATAGGTGATCTTTCCGGATTCGGTCACATAAGCGTAGAATTCCGGCGGAACGAGGCCCTCCTCGCACCATTTCTTCGCATAGGCGAAGACGCCGGCCTTCACCTTGTCGCCGTTATGGGAGCAGTTGTCCATGCTCTGCAGGGTCAGCGGAAGCTCGCCGACCTTAAAGCGCTCGTAAAGAAGCGCGGTCAGCTTGCCCATCGCAAACACGGCGCCGAAGCCGCGAGAAAGATCCGCGTCATTAAAGCTGTAGCCCTTCTCGGTAATCGAAAAGCTGATCATCTGAAGAGAAGGCTTCCTGAAAATCTCGCAGAGTCTTGCCCAGTCCTCGGTAAAGGAGGAATCAGCCTTCAGAGACTCCGTAATCGCGCCGACAACATTCTTCTCAATACTTCCGTCGGCCTTTAAGACGACGGAAAGGGTGAGATTGTCAAAGGGCCGGTAGGTGGAATCAATCAGCTCGTAGTCGAAGCTCTCAGCAACGATAACGCCCCGGTCGTACTTGCCTTCATTTAACGCCTTTTCGAGGATCGAGGCCTGATATGCACGGAAAATGTTGCCCGCGCCGAAATGCAGCCAGGTCGGCTCCTCACAGGTTTTTGCCTTCACCGCCTCACGGTCATACTGCGGCAGTGCATATCCTTTTTCTTCGAATTCCGCGCGGTATGCGGGATCGAGCGCCTGTATCAGTTTCATGTTTGCTCCTTGTTATTTTCCGAATTTCTCCAGTGAATCCCAGACGCCCCACAGGTACATAATGCCGAGGGCGCGGTCGTAGAGGCCGTAACCCGGACGGCACTTCTCGCCAAAGATATGGCGGCCGTGGTCCGGACGGATGTAGCCTTCATAACCGCAGTCATGATAAGCCTTTACGATATCCAGAATGCCGGTCTCTCCGTCGCAGTCGCGGTGGGAAGCCTCGGTGAAATCACCATTCTCATAGTGATGAAGGTTTCTGATATGTGCAAAAGCGATCCGGTCGCAGTGCTTTCTGACGATCTTTGCCACGTTGTTGTCGGGGTTCGCATTCAGAGACCCCGAGCAGAGCGTCAGGCAGTTGTACGGGTCGTCTACCATGGACAGGAAACGGTCGATCGAACTCTCGTCCACAAGAAGCCTCGGCAGTCCGAAAATATCCCACGGCGGGTCATCCTGATGAATCGCCATCTTAATCCCGGTCTCATGGCACACGGGCATCAGCCGCTCCAGGAAGTACTTCAGGTTTTCCCAGAGTTTTTCCTTTGTGACATCCTTGTAGGCGGCGAAAAGCTCGTCCAGCCTCGCCATGCGCTCCGGCTCCCAGCCGGGGAAGGTCTGTCCGTCCAGATTGGAAAGGATGTAGTCCGCCATCGCCTTCGGATCGTCCTGAATCATGCCTTTCTCATAGAAAAGAGCTGTCGAACCGTCCGGCAGCGGATGAAACAGGTCTGTCCTCGTCCAGTCGAAAATCGGCATGAAGTTATAGCAGATCACCTTGACCCCGAAAGGCGCGAGGTTTCTGATTGTCTGAATATAGTTGTCAATATACCCGTCGCGTGTCGAAAGACCGATCTTGATATCGTCATGCACATTAACCGACTCGACAACGTCCATATTGAAGCCGTAAGGCTCCAGCTGGTCTTTTACCTTCTGTATTTCTTCCGGCTGCCAGATTTCGCCCGCCTGCTTGTCGTGAAGCGCCCAGACAATCGTGCTGACTCCCGGAATCTGCTTGATATAGGACAGCGGAATTGTGTCATTACCTTCGCCGTACCAGCGAAAGCCCATCTGCATTGGCATAAATTCACCTCCCGATATTATTCTCTGTTCATCTCTTCGATAATCTTCAGCTGTTTCTGTACCCGGTCAATCAGCATCTCCAGCGCCACGGTATTCTGGCCGCCGCGCGGAACAATCAAATCCGCCGCGCGCTTTGACGGCTCTACATAGAGCTCATGCATCGGCTTGACCGTCGTAAGATACTGCCCGATCACATTTTCAATGGACCGTCCGCGCTCCCGCACATCTCTCTTTAAGCGTCTCAGGATCCGTTCGTCCGCATCCGTATCCACATAAATTTTCACATCCATCAGGTCGCGCAGCCTGGGATCCGCGAAGATCAGAATTCCTTCGAGCACAATGACCGGAGCCGGGTCGATATGTTCGGTCTTATCCGAGCGGTTATGAACCGTAAAGTCATAAACCGGGACCTCCACACTCTCTCCGTTTTTCAGTTTTTTTATGTGCTCGCACAGAAGCTCTGTCTCGTAAGCATCCGGACTGTCATAGTTCAGACGGCTTCTCTCTTCGTAGGTGAGATCGTCATGACGTTTATAGTAGCTGTCATGGCGAAGTATGCTCACTTCTTCCCTGCCGAATTTTTCCACCAGCCGGTCTGCAAGGGTCGTTTTTCCGGAGCCCGAGCCGCCGGCGATACCGATCAGAATTGTCTTCATCGCGCCTCCAGAGAAATTCATTTTCCGTTAGTGAAATTGTACCATAGCCGGACGTTTTTTTCAATGCGGCTTTGCCGGATTTCTGTTTATTTATTCCACACTTTTCAGGGACTCTACCATATCGATTTTCCGGAGCCGGAAAAACATAATGAAATTAACAACAAAGGCAAATCCGAGCGTCAGAAGAATACAGAACAGAAAACTTTCGGGATGAATCACGCGGCCGAACATAATCACATCCACCTCCACTGTGGAAATCGTAAAAGCGTGCAGCCATTTGCCCATCAGAACACCGACGCCGATCCCGAGGAAGGTCAGAAGCACATTTTCGCGGTATACGTAAACCGCCAGCTCTCCGTCATAGTATCCGAGCACGCGAAGCGTCGCAAGCTCCCGGATTCTTTCGGTGATGTTGATGTTGTTGAGATTGTAGAGAACGACAAATTCCAACAGCCCCGCGGATAAAATCAGCACGAGGATGACCAGATTCAGGCTTTTCAGCATGTCCCGGATGGTGTTTTTGCTGGAGCCCATCTGGGAAACGCCAAGAATGTTCTCCGACTCGAGCAGCTTTTCGGAAACAGTATCGATATCGGACGGATCCGACAGGCTGAAGAAAACACTGCCCTTTACCGGGTCCCGGCCGAAAACCGCACGGTAATATTCTTCCGTCATATAGACATACTGGTAGACATAGTTTTCCACAATCCCCGCTACCGTCACCGTGCGCGAAGTAAATTCGTCCTCCTTCAGCCGGATCGTATCCCCGACGGAAACCGACAGCTGCTTTGACAGCTTTTCGGTAATCAGCACCCCGTCATTTGTAAGGCTTCGCGCCTCTGCCGTTTTCCGGTCGCGCAGTGAAAACATCTGCATGAAGATTTCAGCATTTTCCGGAACGATCAGATTGGCCGTCTTGGTAACGGAAGACGCCGACACATCTGTCTGTCTCGCGAGCGCGGGAAGAACCGCTTCTGTTTCCGGAAGTTCTTCAACGGCGCGTACAGCATCCGCGTATTCCTCCTCCGAAAGCCCTTCCTTCAGGGCGGCCGTGCCGTCATAGCGCCACAGATCTCCGAACTGTTTGTCGATTACAACGTAGATCGAATCGTGCAGGCCGAAGCCCACCAGCAGCAGCGCCATCGACGCGCCAATGCCGAAAATGGTCATAAACAGACGCTTTTTGTAGCGGAACAGATTCCTGATTGTGGATTTCTGGCTGAATCTTAAGCGGTTCCAGATAAAGGGGATATGTTCGAGGAAAACTTTTCTTCCCTGTTTCGGGGAAGCGGGGCGCATGAGTGCGGCCGGTGTTTTCTTGATTGATGACAAACAGGAGAAAAGTGCCGCGCCGACTGTACAGAGGACAGAAATGCCCGCAGCGAGTATTCCATAGCCGATTCTGTAGGGAATTGCGATCACCTGCAGGTTGGTATACATGATCTTATAGGTGAAGATAATGACCCAGGGCAGGATTTTTTCTCCGAGGAGGACTCCGACGAGGCTTCCCATAAGCGTTGCGGACAGCGCATATCCGGTGTATTTGCCCGCAATCTGTCCGGTGCTGTAACCGAGCGCGAGCATGGTACCGATCTCCGTCCGTTTTTCCTCCACCATCCGCGTCATTGTCGTCAGACTCACCAGGGCGGCGACCATGAAGAAAATGACCGGAAACACCTTTCCCAGGGCCCCGATTCTGGAAGCGTCGCTGTCCAGCGCCACATAGGATGGGACGGTGTCTCTTCCGAGCACATACCATTCCGGCTCCTCGACGGCTGCCAGCTCCTCCTCGCCTTCCTCGATTTCCGTTAAGGCGTCATAGAGCTTTTTCTCGGTTTCCGCCTTTTCTTTCTCATAATCCGCCCGGGCGTCATTCAGCTCCTCTTCCTTCTCACGGAGCGTCTTCTCTCCTTCCGAAAATTCCTCCAGGCCTTTCTCGTACTCCAGCCTGCCCTCAAGAAGCGCTGCTTCGCCTTCCTGTATCTGACGGCGCGTTTCTTCAAGCTGCGATTTCCGTACGCTTACCGTCACCCGGTCGGCAAAAATTTCCGTCTGGACAGCGCTGTCCGGTTTCGGATGTGCCAGAAGCTCCGCTTCCAGCAAAGAAAGTTCCGCCCGGAGCGTCTCGAGTTCCCCCTCAAGGCGCGAAATTGCCTCATTTCTGGCCTCGGAGTCCGGCAGCCCCTGTGTTATGCGTATCTCGAGTTCTTTGGCCTGAAAAGCCCGTTTTTTCGTGTCACGCGCCGTTTTTGCGGCCGACCAGGCACTGCGCATCGCGTTGTATGACTGTTCCCGGGCGTTAACAGAGGTTTCAAGCGCGGCGATGGACGCCTCTTCCTCGAAAAGTCCCTCTTTTGCCGAAGAAAGCTGTTTTTCCTTTTCCTCTATGGTGCTCTTCGCATTCTCCAGTTTTTTCCGGCTGTCTTCGAGTTCCTTTTTTCCCTCCGAGAGCTTATTCTCCGCGTCCGAAAGCTCTGCTTCCGCTTTTTCAAAAGCCTCGTCGGCTTCTTTTCGGCCTTTTTCGTATTCTTCACGGCCTTCAAGGAGCTCTTTCCTCACGTCTCCCG
>CAMVNR010000119.1 GCA_947168905.1 uncultured Lachnospiraceae bacterium | reverse complement strand
ATCACAAGGTGGTACTCTTTTTCTATACCTTATCCTACAAAAACTTTACGCTAACAAAATGAAATGATTACGATCGAATACCTCTTGACAAACAATACTATATAATGTATAGTATTTCGCAACAGGAGGTATTTCGCATGGATAATCAGATGAAGCGGGGGCTTCTGGATGTCTGTGTGCTGGCAGCGATCCGCAATGAGGAATCCTACGGCTATCAGATCATCAAGGATGTTAAACCGTATATTTCAATCTCGGAATCCACACTCTACCCGATCCTGAGGCGTCTGGAGGACAACGGAATGATGGATGAGCATTCCGTCGCTCATAACGGGCGGCTTCGGAAATACTACCGGATAACCAAGCCGGGAATTCGGAGGCTGGAGGAATTTACCGAGGAATGGAAGGAAATCATGGCGATTTACGAGTTTGTAAACAGCCGTTCAGATCCGAAAAAAAGCCCGGGAAAGGGGGTAAATCATGAACAGATTTGAATTTCTTGCAAACCTGAGTGCAAATCTTTCCGATCTTACGCCCGAAGACCGGAGGCGTGTAACCGATTATTATACGGAAATGATTGACGACCGGATGGAGGAAGGCCTGACCGAAGAGGAAGCGATCTCTTCGATCGGCGACCCTGAGAACGATGCCCGGGAAATGCTTATGGCGCTCGGTATTCAGGGCGCGGTGGAAAGGAACGATCAGGAGGCAGCGGAAAAGCCCGCTGAAAGCGCGGCTGGGAAGGACGCTTTTGAAGAGGCGGTCAGAAGCGCGGAAGAGAAGAATACTGCCAGGGAAGAGGCCGAAGCTGCAGCAGCAAGAGATACCGTCGAAAAATCGGCTGAAAGTGCTGTAGAGAAGAACCCCATTGAGAAAGCGGTCGAGGATGAGCTTCGAAAGAGCGGGAATCTCTCGGCGGAGAAGAAATACGTTTCCGGCGGGACGGACGAAGAAAAGGACGCGAAGCAGGAAGAGGAAAAGACCGGTACTGGGAAAAGCGCGGCAGGCCTTTCCGATGAAGCGATCGAAAGAGCGATGAGGAATATTGCTCTGCCCGAAAAGGTTCCGGAGCCGAAAGCGCCCGTACGGCGAAGAAGTGCATGGCCGCTGATACGGATCCTGATTTTTGTCGTGCTGGGGACGGCTGCGGCGGTCCTGGTCGGAAAATACTCCGTCAAAATGGCGATGGGCGTCCTGCCTTTTGCCCGTTACGGCAGCATCGAAGAACAGATGAAAATTTCCGAAAAGGTTCAGGATATCCGCATTATCACCGGATCCGGCGATGTGAAGTTTGAGGTGACGTCCGGTACCGAAGTGAAGGTGAACATGTCGGATGCGGCATTCAAAAACTATTCAGTGACGGCAGAAAACGGACAGCTAATCATTGAATACCGGGCGGAGCAGCGGTTCCTGCAGGGCTTCATCTTCCCCTTCGGCCGAAGCGAGACGGACATTGTCATCGGATTGCCGCTGACCGGAGGCTCCTATGGTCTGTACAATCTCGAAATCGAAACGTCAAGCGGAAGCATCGAACTCCCGAAGATCCTGACAGTTTATGAGACGATGAAGCTGAAAACCTCAAGCGGAGACATCAAATGCAATGCCGCACTCATGGGCAGCGAGGCAAAGATCACTACGTCAAGCGGCAGTGTCGACTGCATCGCGGATTCTGACCAGGCCTATACCTTAAAGGAACTGTCGATCCAGACATCAAGCGGAGATATTTATGCCGCAGGACTTACGCTGACCCGCTTAAACGCAGAGAGTTCGAGCGGGGATATCCGGCTCCATAATATGTCGCTGAACGAGTTCGAAATCAGTTCCAGCAGTGGTGATGTGGAGCTCTTCGAGGGATCAAGCTTGAAGAAGCTGGAAAAATTCCGCGTGACGACCACGAGCGGCGATGTGGAACTGAAGCTGATTGACGTGCCGAAGATTCAGACAAAAACAAACAGCGGCAAAGTGGTTATTTCGCCGGTGTACGGCAAGACGGAAGGTTCCTTCGAAATCCACACGACGAGCGGAGACATTACGGTCAATCGTCAGTAAAACATCTGCGGCCCCGGTCATTTTCTTTTCCTCCCCGGGGCCGCCTCTTATGTTTATGCTTGCAACTTCCCCAGGCATATGCTATGATGCAGGTAACAAAAAAGCGGTTCTGCCTGGACGAAACAGGGGCGGCCGAAATAGTAAATGAAGGGAGAGACAAGATGTTTTTCAACAAACCGGAAGAAGTCATTGCCATGACTCCGTTATGGGAAGGCGAGCGGCTCGAAGACGGACGTCCGAAGGTTCCGGCAGGCGTACTGGAGAGAATGCGCCGCCTGACCCTGGAGGAAGTTTGGGGACTTGCATATTCACAGGGCTTTGAATTCCAGACAGAAGCCCATCTGCTGACCACGCATCCGACAGACACTGGGTACCGGCTCGTCGGACGCGCCGTGACCTGTGTCTGCGTTCCCTTCCGTCAGGACCTGCACGATGTCGCCACGGCCGAATCCAGAGAGTTCGGATTCAAGGGCGGCTACAACAAGTCCGCGGTTGACCGGCTGGTCGAGGACGACGTTATGGTTGTGGACCTTTTTGACAAGATTTACTACGGAACCTTCTTCGGAGGCAATCTTTCCACGCAGGTGAAGAATAAGACCAAACGCGGCGGGGCGGTTATCTGGGGCGGCATCCGGGATCTCGATCAGATCAAGAATATCGAAGGCCTTCAGATTTACTACCGCGGCGTGCATCCGACGCCGATCCGCGACTACATCATGACCGGCTATAATGCGCCCTGCCGTATCGGCGAAGCGATCTGCATGCCGGGCGATGTGGTCTTCGGCTCGAACGAGGGCGTATGCTTCATTCCGGCACATCTGGCGGAGAAGGTTGTCGACAGCGCCGAGAAGTCGCATCTTCGCGATGATTTCGGCTTTGAACGGCTGAAACAGGGCGTTTATACCGCGACGGAAATCGATGCCATGTGGTCGGAAGAGATGTGGCAGGACTTCCTCGGCTGGCTCGATACGAGCGAGATTGCGGCTCCCTTCAAGTACCTCGACTGGACGGAGGACGTGGAGAGAGCGCGGCAGTTCCGCGAGAACCCCGAAGCCATGCGTAGGAACTGGCGCGGACCGAGGACGGATAATCCGCCCGCAGGAGCGCCGGCAGCCGCAAGATCAACCATCTGATTTTTATATGCAGTCAGCCTCTATTTCACCTTAAGTAAAGGTGGGAAAGAGGCTGATGCCTTTTATTAAGCATTGTGTTTAAGCCCGGGAGCCGCATTCCCTCTTTTTGGGGGGATCATCCCGGGCAAAGCGGCAGAGTCAGGACGGGAAGAGACAATGAATATCGAACGCATGAGGGATGCCCTCTTTTCACAGGATGAGACCTGCGGTTTCATAGAGCGGGAGACTGCGATTCACGAATTCCTCCTCGGAAATGTTCCCGAAACGCAGCCAAAGAAGTATGTGTCCGCGCTGGAGTACGTGCTTTCACGGCTGTCCTGCCCGGTGGATCCGGACGATCTGATCGTGGGCAGGATGGTGCTTGGTGAGATTCCCTACGAGATGGAACCAGTTCCTGGGAATGGCTTCAGCCACGTCGGGAATCCGTTCATCCCTTTCGACCGCTGTGCGGGGCATATGAGCCTTGATTTTTCGGAGCTTGTGAAAATCGGGCTTTCCGGAATCGTCAGGCGTATCCGGGAAAACGCCGATACGCCCGAAAAGGAAGCTTTTTATGAGTGTGCCGTGCGTTCCGCAGAGGCGGTGCGGGCATTCTCCTGCCGTTATGCGAAGGCTGCCGAAGAAGCGGGAAAGGACCGGGCTGCGAAGGCGCTTCGCCGTGTTCCCTATGAAGGCGCAGTGGATTTCTTCAGCGCGCTCCAGAGCGTGTGGATGATGGAAATGATCCTTTCCTGTGTGACCGGCGGCCGGGATTTCGCCTATTCCCGGCTGGATCTTGCCCTGTTCCCCTTCTATGATCCGGCGCCTGAGAAGCAGGCGGACCAACTGGAGCTTCTGGAGAGCTTCCTCCTGCTGACGAACACGCTCGGCGGCCTGAACTCGGATCTCAAAAACCAGATGCCGGTCCCCTGCTCCGCGGGAAATATCTACCTGATGCTCGGCGGAACCGGGGCGGAAAAAGCGCTGAAGCTGTCCCTGCTTTTCCTGGACGCGGCGGAGGCGGTGAAGCTGCCGCAGCCGGTGCTTGCCGTCCGGCTCTCGAAGACAAGCGACCCTGTCTGGCGCCTCCGTACGGCAGAGCTTACCGAGGAGCTCTCCGGGCAGATGAGCTTCTATAACGATGACGCGCTGATTCCGAACCTCCGGCGTCTCGGATTCTCGGAAGAACACGCCGTGAATTACACGATGTCCGGCTGCAACCGTGCGGAATTCATGGGGCACCGGAGCTCGGATCATTTCCATAACTGCGCGAAGCGCTTCCTGAATGCCTTTTACGACCCGGAAGTCACGGACTTCGAGGGCCTCCTTAGTGCGTTCAAAAGGGAAATGGAGGCGGAGGCTGAAGAAGCGCCCGGGAGCAGATTGTTTGATCCGGCGGTAAATCCGCGCTTCTTCCTGGAGTCCTTGCTTCTGAGGGGCTGTGTTGAAAGCGCCTGCGACCTGGAGAACGGCGGCCAGTTTGATGAGAGTGTGGACCATCACCTCATGGGGCTTGCGACAGCAGCGAATTCTCTCGCGGCCGTAAAGAAGGCGGTTTTTACCGACCATACGCTCACCCTGGACGAATTCAGAGCGCTTACGCGCAGTAATTTCGAGGCCGATCCGGGGCTTGGAAGCCTGATTCGGAACCGCTTCCCGAAATTCGGAAATGACGATCCGGAGGCCGACGAATGCGCTGCCGACATCTGCGGGATCATTGCGGATGCGGTGTCCGGCATGAAAAAGAAAACCGGGCGGATTCATATCCCGGGACTGTATTCCCTCTGGTTCCATCACGATGCGGGAAAGAGAACCGGCGCGACGCCGGACGGACGGCTTTCGGGAGAACCGCTTTCGGAAAATCAGTCGCCGGTGTACGGGACGGACCGGGAGGGCATTACGGCGCTCCTTCTGTCCGCGGGGAAACTGCCGCTTGACAAGGTTGGAGCGGCGGGCTTTAACGTCCGCCTGGAGAAGAAAATCGCGCCCGGGCTTCTGGACGCGCTGACAGCGGCCTATTTTTCGATGGGCGGCATCAACCTCTGCGTCGATGTTATGGACCGGGCAACGCTTGTCGATGCTGCAGCGCATCCCGAGAGATACCCGACGCTCTGTGTCAGGATCGTGGGGTACTCGGAGATCTTTGTACGTCTTCCGGCCTACCTGCAGCAGGAAATGATCGATCGGACGGAGATCAGTGTATGAAAGGAACGATAGCAAAGATTCAGCGTTTTTCCACAACCAACGGACCGGGCATTCGCAGCACGGTTTTCCTGAAGGGATGTCCTTTACGCTGCCGCTGGTGCCACAATCCGGAGATGCAGAAAAATGAGCCGGAGCTCCTTGTGTATCAGAGCCAGTGCATCCGCTGCGGCGCCTGTGTAAAAGCCTGCAGGAACGGCGTGCACGAGCTGTCTTCGGAAAACCACATCGTGCATCGGGAAAGATGTCTGTTGTCGGGTGAATGCGGGAAGGTCTGCCCTGTCCGGGCAATCGAAATCTGCGGCCGGGAAATGAGCGGAAAAGAGGTCTTTTCCATCCTGAGCCGGGACAGGATCTTCTATGATCAGAGTAAGGGCGGGATTACCGTTTCGGGCGGCGAACCATTGTTCCAGCCGGAGTTTACACTGGAAATCCTGAAGCTTGCAAGGGAATCGGGCATTCACACCGCCGTTGACACCTCGGGCTTCGGACAGGGGCTTCTGGAACTGATTCCCTACACCGACCTCTTCTTATGGGACATCAAGGCAGTCAATCCCGAAATCCACGAACAGATGACCGGGCAGCCGCTTCGAAGGATGCTTGCGTCGCTGGAGCTTGTCCGAAAGGCGCAGGTGCCGATCTGTTTCCGCTGTCCGATCATCCCCGGCGTGAATGACAATGAGGAGCATCTGGACGGAATTATTCAGATCGTAAAGAATACGCCTTCTGCCATAGCGGTGGATCTTCTCTCGTATCACCGGCTCGGTACGGCAAAAGCACTTGCCATCGGTGAAGAACAGGAAGACTTCGGTTCGGTACGGGAGGATTTTCGCATGCACGCGCGCAGTATTCTTCAAAAAGCGCTTCCCTGTCCTGCCGGCTGGAGCTGAAAAAAGCACAGGAAAAGGGAACTTTTGCAGAGCTCAGCTGCCCTATTTTTCAGGTTCAGCTTGATAAAAATTTGGAACAGGGTTATAATATAATAGCGAGCGTATCAGTTTTATGTCTGACAGCTGCCGGACAAGCCCCGGCTTCCATAAAGCTGTCTTCTTAAGCGTAACCGGATTTCCTTGTTTTCTGTATTAGGGGGATTTGACTGATGAAAAAGAAGCTGAGAGTATTGACGGTAT
>CAMVNR010000118.1 GCA_947168905.1 uncultured Lachnospiraceae bacterium | reverse complement strand
GATTTTCGATATACTGTTTGACGGTTTCAAGAGAAACGCTTCCGACGGTGGCAATAAACTTCCCCCTTGTCCAGAGAGACGGAAGCCGCTTTTTCATGTAGGGGAACTCCGTTCTGATGATGTGGGATGAACGCCTTTTCAGCGAACCCACAAAGTCATCTATCCCAATGCGCGGATCCGCATCTACAAGGAGATGCACATAGTCGGGCATGACTTCCATTTCAATGATTGAACCGCCAAGTGACGTTGCAATTTCCGGGAGGATTTCCTTCAGCCGGACATCAATCCCGTCAACAAGAACTTTACGCCTGTATTTGGGGCAAAAGATGACATGATACTGACAGCTGTAAACGATATGTTCGCCGTGGTGATACGGTCTTAAGGATGGATTCTTCATAGTAGGAATTATACCACACATCTATCAAACGCGCAAGGGAAAAACGAACATTAGTTCGTCGTGTTTTTGAAAAGCAAGGCGCTTTCATCTACGCGAGCAAGCTCACGTAGTTTTCCCGCGCCACAGTTATAAGCCGTTCCCGCCGCGTTCCGTTAAGCATACTATAGCCTATGCCTTACGGCAAATCAAGCTTTTTTTAATAAATTTAAGTATTTTTAGCTATTTTTACTCTCGTTTAGGGAATTTCTAAAACCGACCGCTGCCTGTGATGCAGTTTCCGTATTCTTCAGCATCATTCAGACAGGGCGGCAGGCAATTATTTAGTTCGGTTCAGCATGGTTTCGTTTCAGAAAAGCCTTACCGTTTCCAAAAGCTGCCGCAGCAGTGAAACACCCGGACAGAGACTATCTCAGGCCTCACGCCCCTCTTTTTGTGCCTTTCATTCCGCGGATAATCCGCTGGATCAAGACCTGCCGATTTCACTTGCAATTCCCCCCGAACGGTGCTATTCTCAAAATCAGAAAACTGTTCGTGAAATCCATAAAAAGGAGGGTTTGTCGTCACATGAAAATTACGGAAATCAAACAGGCCGTCATCGGCCACAACATCGTTCTTCGCATTGTGACCGACAAGGGGATCGACGGCTACAGCGAGATCGAAAACACCAAGGAATCGTATATCGGCGCGGTTGTTCCTTACTTTGCGGGCCTCGTGAAGGGGCTCGACCCGACCGACGTTTCCTATGTCATGGCAGCGATGAAGCGCGCCGGCGCGTTCAAGCCCTGGGGTGCCGTGGTCAGCGCGATTGAAATGGCATGCTGGGATATTGCGGGAAAAGAAGCCGGCGTCCCGGTGTATAAGCTGCTCGGCGGAAAGGTCCGGAACAAGGTCCGCGTCTACAACGGCTCATTTAAGACCGAAAAGATGAAAGAAACGAAAGCGCCCGACGGCACAATTCTCGGCGGACAGTATGAAAAGATGGACAGCCCCGAGGCGGTCGGCGAATCGATGCTCGCGCTTTCGGAGCGGCCGGAGGGCTTTACGATCTGCAAGATGGCCTTCGGCTGGCACGCAAGGAATTTCTGGAAGCAGTTCGGGCTGGATGAATACGCCTACAACACCTATCCGCCGATGAACGGCTCCGAGCGCACCAACCGCGGAAGCATGCTGACGGAGCGCGGCTTCAATGCCCTCGTCGAATATGTGGACAGGCTGAAGGGCGTGATCGGCGACAAGATCGGCCTCGCTCTTGACTGCGGCCCCGGCTTCTGCGCCGCCGACGCGCTGCGCTTCGCAAAGGCAGTGGAGCCTTATCACCTTCTGTGGCTCGAGGACATGATCGCCGGCGACTACACGCCGCACACCATGGCGCACGTCTACCGCGACATCACGATGCAGACCTCGACCCCGATCCATACCGGCGAGCAGATTTATCTCCGCGAGAACTACCGGGAGCTGATCGAAGGCCAGTGCGTCAACGTGGTCGGCCCGGACCCCGCGGACTGCGGCGGCATCGCGGAGCTGAAGTGGATCGCCGAGTATGCGGATCTTCACGGCATCCATATGGCGCCCCACGGCACCTTCGACGGCATCTTCGGCATGGCTGCGCTCACCCAGGTCTGCGCGACGATGCCCCAGAATTACATCGCCTACGAATATCCCGCCGGCAATCCCGACTGGTGGTACGACATCGTCGAAGGCCTTCCGGACAACTTCCTCCGGGATGGCCACGTAGAGGTCTGGGACCGGCCCGGCATCGGCGTCGAATTCAACATCCCGAAGGCCGAGAAATATCTCCGCCCGGAGGACAAGGACTTCTTCCGTTAATTTGCGTCAGCGGGGACTGGTTCCGAATGACTGATTTAGTCATAGGTCTGATACAGTTCGGAAAGGTCCATTCCCTCTACGAAGGCACTTAAGAGGCGCACAGGGTCGGATGCCGAAACAGAAAGTGCGTAAAAAAAAGGCCGGTTTAACGGCTGTACAGCGCCGCGGGAGAGGGTTCATCTCCCTGTGATCGGAGGAGAAAGAGGACATGAAAAAGAAGAATTTAAAAAAAGTCATCAGCGTATTTGCGGCACTTTTTCTGTGCCTCTCTCTCTTAAGCGGGCTGAGCGGCTGCGTCTTCGGGCCGGCGTTCCTCATCGGCAGCATGATCGCGGGCGCCGGGGACGAAGCAGAAGGAACGCTGGGAGACCGTGATGAAACGGATGAAACCGGGGACAGACCGGACGAAACGGAAGAGACTCGGGATGAAGCACAGACGCGGACTTCGGAGGCTGCGGAGGAGGAGACCTCCGGGGAAAGCGACGTGGATCCGGAGAAGACGCAGGGAGGCCCTGTGCTTTCTGTAGACTCCGACAGCGGCGAACTGCAGCTGAACCGGCCCGATACCCGGGACGAAAAGCCGATGGGGGCGGAGGACACCTGGACGATCCTTGTCTACCTCTGCGGCACGGACCTCGAATCGGCGGAAGACGGGGAAGGCGGTGCTGCGACTTCGGACCTTGAGGAAATGTGCACGGTATCCGCGGACGGCAGGGTTCGTTTCCTTGTCGAGACGGGCGGAACCGCATACTGGTACAATCATACCGTCAGCGCGGGAAAGAGCCAGCGCTTCCTGATCAGCGGCGACGGCATCGAGAAAGTCGACGAGAGCGGCAGAAAGGGCATGGGCGAGAGCCAAACGCTGGCGGACTTTATCGAATTCGGCGTCCAGAATTATCCGGCGGAAAAGATGGGACTTGTGCTTTGGAACCACGGCGGCGGAAGCATTACCGGCGTCTGCTTCGACGAACTGTACGACAATGATTCCCTGAGTCTGCGCGAGATCGGCGATGCGCTGTCGAAGGCTTCGGCAGTCATGACGGACCGCTTCGAATTCATCGGCTTCGACGCCTGCCTGATGGGAAGCCTGGAGATGGCGAACATCGCGGCCGGTTACGCGCGCTATATGGTGGGTTCCGAGGAATACGAACCGGGAAACGGCTGGGATTACGCCGCGATCGCCGGGTATCTTTCCGCCCATCCGGACGCGGACGGGAAAGCCCTCGGAAAGGTCATCTGCGACAGCTTCTACACCTCCTGCGAGGAAGCCGACGACGCGGACATCGCGACGCTTTCCGTCGTGGATCTTGAAAAGCTTGACCCGCTGCTTGTGGCCTTCAACCGTTTCGCGCAGAACATGTACGAAGCCGGTTCGGACAGCGAAGCGCTCACACAGATGGTCCGGGGCATCCGTTCGGCGGAAAATTTCGGCGGAAACAACCGCATGGACGGCTACTCGAATATGGTGGATTTAAAGGGCCTGGTTTCCGCCTGCGAAGGCATTGCGGAGGGCACGGAGGAGGTGCTGCAGGCGCTCGCGGACTGCGTGGTCTTCCAGGTGCTCGGCGCGGACCACCCGAACGCCTCCGGCCTCTCCCTCTATTATCCGCTGGAAATCCAGGGCTCTTCCGAGCTTTCGATATTCAGCAGGATCTGCGTGAGCCCCTACTATCTTTCCTTTGTGGATCGGCTGGCGCACGGAAGCGTCTCGGACGGAGACACGGAGGAGTACGATGACGGGGTCTGGTTCTGGAACGAAGGCTCCTGGTTCTTCCCCGAAGATGGAGAAGAGGACTACGATGACTGGAACGACGGCTACTGGGATTATCTCGACGAGTATGAAGGCGGCGGGGAGAGCAGCCTGATCACGTTCGAATATCCTCCGCAGCTGGATGAGGAGGGCAGCTACTGCTTCATCCTGGACGACGACGGCTACTGGTTCACCTCCGACGTCTATGCCTGTGTATACCAGCTTTCGCCCGACGAAGAGGACAACATTATCGAGCTCGGCGAAACGATCGACGTCTATGCGGACTGGGAGACGGGCTATTTTGCGGATGAATTCGACGGTTACTGGATTTCGCTTCCGGACGGCCAGAATCTCGCGCTTTATCTGGTCGACATCACAGACGATTACGTGATTTACACCAGTCCCGTTTATCTGAACGACGCGGAAACGAACCTTCGTTTAAGACAGTATTTCGACGACGGGCGTGTGACGGTGGAGGGCTGCTGGGACGGCATCAACGAATACGGCGCCTCCGACCGTGAGATCCGGAAGCTGAAGCCGGGTGACGTGCTCATCCCGCGGTATTCCGCCTGGAACCTGGATACCGGGGAGGAGCTGGAATATACGGGCCAGGAATATGCCGTCACGGATGAGACGGCGCTTTATTACGACCTGATGGATCCGGGCGAATACTACTACGCTTTTGATATTGAAGATATTTACGGAGACTACTTCCTGACTGATTTTGTGGCCTATACGGTAGAAGAAGACGGAACGGTAAACTACTATACCGACTGATGCACAGGTCTTGAGAAGAAATGCAGGACTACGCCGACAGCAATGACGGGAAACAGGAATGAAAAGGGGCCCGGGAAAATTTTTCCGGGCCCCTTTTCATTCCTGTTTCCCGGACTTACTCCGTCTCATTCAGCGCCAGAAAATACAGCGCATCAATACTGAAAGCGACGCCCGGCTCCCCTTCTATGCCCCTTGCATCGATGGAAACAAGATTCTCCATTTCCGGATATCCGGCCGTCCGGTCGTCTTCATCCGGACTGCTGTCGTAAGACGCCGCATAGCTGTCCTGCATCGTCCTGATATAATTCTCCAGCGCCGCCCTCCTTTCCGGATCCAGGGCGGATACTTTCCATTTATTGTAAACATAGCGGCAGGCCTGCAGCCCCTCCACATACGTCAGTTTTCCGTCAACGATCCTGGCCTCGGACTCTTTGTTTTCATCATGGACCACTTCATCCCACATACCATAGGATTCCTGTATCTGTGCATCCAGCGTTTCCAGATCTGTCTCTCTAAAGCTTCCGTTAATTCTGTACAGTCCTGGCACTTTTCCGTCCGGCGCATACTCCAGCACAGAAAGGTAAAGATCTGCGGTCTTTCCAAAGCTGCAGTCAATGCTTTTTGTGTAATGCAGAATCGTGTCGACGCCTTCCGTACCAAGGGTCTCGTCCGCCGGTCCAAGCACAGCTGTGATCTCTGCCGCAGTCATGCCGAAACGAATGCCCTCAAAGGGTGTTTCCGGCAGGGCGCTCATCGGATCGGCATTGTCCGCCGGGAAATCCGATGCACCGGATTCTTCTTCGGCCCCGCTTTCCCCGGAGATGTCCGTTTCGGCGCCGGGTTCATCCGCCATATTTTCGGTATTTTCCGCACCGGTTCCTCCGGGCTGCACTGCCGTCACCCCGGGTTTATTTGTAAAATTTCTGATGAGAAAAACCGTCCCGAACCCGATCCCGACCGTAAAGAGTGCCGCAACTGACAAGAGGATCATCAGCCGTTTCCTGCTCTCCGTTTTTTTCTTATGCTTCAGGCGGCGTTCCGCCTCCGACAGATATTTTTCATCGATGTCATTCCAGGCATCCATTAATTCATTTGTCTTCATCCTTCATAACCCTCCTTTTCCAGGAACTTTCTGAGCGCCTTCCGCTCCCGGTGCAGCATCGTTTTTATCCTTGACACAGATGATCCGAGGCAGGCAGCGATTTCTTCAACGGAGTACATGTAGAAATACCGCAGGACAAGAGCAGTGCGCGCGTCTTCCCCGCAGTCTTCAAGGAAGCGGTTCAGAAGGCTGCCAAGCGCAATCCTTTCGACCACGTTTTCAGGATCATTCTTATCGTCCGAAAGAACCTCGGAGAGCTCTTCGTACGAAGCGTCGTATTCCGAGCCGAAGCGCTTCAGACGATGGTTTTTCCTGAAGCAGTCGATCGAGACCTCGCGCACAAGAACAGCAAGATATGCGGAAAGCTTTCGGGGCAGATTCGGCGGAATCGTATTCCAGGCACGGAGATATGTGTCGTTTTCACATTCCTCGACATCCTCCCGGTTTCCGAGAATATTCCCCGCAATTGTCCGAATGTAGGCGCCATATTTCACGGATGTTTCCTGAAGCGCCTCTTCCTTTCGCTCGAGAAACAGCTGAATAATCTGATGATCTTCCATCATCGGCGTCCCTCCTTTCCTGTCCGTTTGAAGAATCGTACTGATTCCGTATTCCTTCACGGACACTATAGATATCGTCATCTTCCCAGAAAAGGTTACACTCATGCAGCGGGAATCATCACCTAAAGCCAATTGAACTACCCCCACCTACGCTGCGCTTAGAGGAGGGGGATTCCGATCTCGGTC
>CAMVNR010000117.1 GCA_947168905.1 uncultured Lachnospiraceae bacterium | reverse complement strand
AAATGAAAACAGCCCCAAGGTTTTTTCCTCAGGGCTGCCGTCATGTATCATTTTTTCGGCTTACACCAAGCGGTTTTACAATGAAAGCCAGCGAATCAAGCTCTGGAAGAGCGCAGATGAGTGCTGCTTTCATGTATGCAGAGCTTAGTAGAGCTTTGCGCCTGCCTGAGCGGAGCACTTAGCGAAACCGAGCCGCAGGCGAAGGTTGAGGTTAGTGCGTGCCATGCCGGACCCTTAACGAGGCTATGCCGAGTTTATAAGTGAGACAGGAAATCTACGATTTCCGTAGTCGAACTTATGCACAGCAGTAGTCCGGCTGGGATGTTAGTATAATTTTGCTCCTGCAGGAATACTGGGATCAACCATCAGAAGATTGAGTTTTTCCTCGCCCTCTTCCTTATGGATGGCAGAAAGCAGCATGCCGTTGCTCTCCATGCCCATCATGGCTCTCGGCGGCAGGTTGGTGATGGCGATCAGCGTCTTTCCGATGAGCTGCTCCGGCTCATAGAAGGCGTGAATTCCGCTTAAAATAACGCGTTTCTCGTCTGTTCCGTCATCCAGGACGAACTTCAGAAGCTTCTTGGACTTCGGCACAGCCTCGCACTCCAGAACCTTTACGGCACGGAAATCGGACTTGCTGAAGGTCTCAAAATCTACATAGTCCTTGAACAGCGGTTCGATCTCAACCTTGCTGAAATCGATGGGCTCAGCCGGTGCTGCTTTACGGTCTGCCGGTGCTGCAACAGCCTCCTCAGAAGCTTCGGAGTGTACACCATTTCCCTCAGATCCGCTCTTCACGGACTTCAGGGTCGGGAACAGCAGAACGTCTCTGATTGCCTGAGCGCCCGTGAGCAGCATGACAAAACGGTCAATACCGTAGCCGATGCCGCCGGTCGGAGGCATTCCGTACTCAAGCGCACGCAGGAAATCTTCGTCCGTAGTGTTGGCTTCCTCGTCGCCGGCCGCAAGAGCCTCTTCCTGAGCCTTAAAGCGCTCCCTCTGATCATCCGGGTCATTCAGTTCGGAGTAGGCGTTGCACATTTCACCGCCGTTGATAAAGAGTTCAAAGCGTTCGACCAGCATGGGATCGTCCGGTTTTTTCTTCGTCAGCGGAGAGATGTCCAGCGGATGGTCACAGACAAAAGTCGGCTGAATCATCTTCTCTTCGCAGTACTCCTCGAAGAACAGATTGACAATATCTCCCCATTTGTGACGCTCTTCAAATTCAACGCCATGCGCTTTTGCCGCTTCCCGCGCGCCCTCAAGCGTACGGATTTCATCGAAATCAACGCCCGTATATTTCCGGACGGCTTCGATCATTGTAATTCTCTCAAAAGGTTTTCCGAAGTCGATTTCGATGCCGTTGTATTCGATTTTCGACGTCTTGCAGACCTTCTCGCAGACGGTACGGTACAGAGATTCCGTGAGCTCCATCATTCCGTTGTAATCGGTATAGGCCTGATAAAGCTCCAGAAGTGTGAATTCCGGATTATGGCGGGTATCGACACCCTCATTCCGGAAAACCCGGCCCATCTCATAAACCTTTTCGAGGCCGCCGACAATCAGGCGCTTTAAGTAAAGCTCAAGAGAAATACGCAGCTTGACATCCTCGTTCAGCGCATTGATATGAGTCAGGAACGGACGAGCCGCAGCGCCGCCGGCGTTTGCGACAAGCATCGGCGTTTCCACCTCCAGAAATCCCCGTTCGTTAAGGAAGCTGCGGATCTCGCGAAGGATCAGCGAGCGCTTAGTCAGCACTTCTCTTGCCTCGTCGTTCATAAATAGATCCACATAACGCTGACGGTAGCGAAGGTCCGTATCCGTCATTCCATGGTATTTCTCTGGAAGAATCTGGAGCGCTTTCGTGTGGAGCTCGACGGATTTCGCGTGAACGGTAATTTCCCCCATCTTGGTTGTAAATACAAAGCCGGTGATCCCGACATTGTCGCCGATATCCATCTTTTTAAAGGCTGCGTATGCTTCTTCGCCGAGATCGTCGCGCGCGACGTATACCTGAATGGATCCGCTTAAATCCTTCACATTGCAGAAAGAAGCCTTGCCCATCACACGCTTGGACATCAGGCGGCCGGCAATGCTGACGGTCTTTTCTTCAAATTCGTCATAGTTATCACGGATTTCGGCTGCATGAGCTGTCTGATTAAAACGTGTGATCAGATAGGGATCCCTGCCGGAATCGCGAAGCTCCTGCAGCTTCTCGCGGCGGATCTTAAGAAGCTGATTCACATCCTGCTCTCTGTTGCCCTGATTCTCTCCTGCCATAGTATCTCCTGTATTTTACTGATGTTCTATACTGATGATCCGGTAACTGAACTGACCGCCGGGTGCTTCGACACTCACCTCATTCCCGACAGCCATGCCGATTAATGCCGCGCCGAGAGGAGACTCATTGCTGATTTTTCCTTCCATGCTGCTGGCTTCGTTCGAACCGACGATCATATACTCTTCTTCTTCTTCGAATTCCAGATCGAGGACACGTACTTTCGAACCGATAAAGACCCGGCTGAAGTCACCCTGTTCATCCACGACTTCCGAGTTCTTCAGAATCGTCTCAATATCGGTGATTCTGGACTCAATCTCCGCCTGCTCTTCCTTCGCAGCATCGTACTCCGCATTTTCAGAGAGGTCTCCCTGAGCGCGCGCCTCCTTGATTTTCTGAGCAACTTCAGCACGGCGGACGACCTTCAGGTTTTCCAGTTCCGTTTCCAGCTTGTTTTTGCCGGACGAAGTTAAAATGTTCTTTTTTTCAGCCATTTCGTCCCTTCCTCTTCCCGCCCCCGGCAAACAGCCGGAAGCAAATGATTATATCTGTAAAGAGGACGGACTCCCGATCTTTCTGAGGAATCCGCCCTTTTTATTTCAACTGATACTGCCCACGCCGTTATAAAATCGCCGGCCGGTGAAGCAGGATACGGGAATCGAACCCGCCTCTTCAGCTTGGGAAGCTGACATACTACCAATGTACTAATCCTGCAGAACAGGCCTTATTATAGCATGTTTTTCCAAAAATGTAAAGAGCCTGTTTTCAGCCGGAGACCGGGATCTTTTCAATGATCTCCCGCAGCCCTCCGAGCGTATTCACCTGTGAAATCCGCTGCCTGACGGAAGCCGCGCCGGGACATCCTTTCAGATACCAGGCGGCATGCTTTCTCATCTCGAGGACGGCCAGATGCTCTCCTTTTAATTCCGACAGCATTTCTGCGTGTTTCAGAATCATCCGGCAGACTTCGTGAAGCTCTGGGGGCGGATACTCTTCTCCGGTCAGAAGATAGTGCTTCACTTCACGGAACACCCAGGGATTTCCTTCCGCTGCCCGTGCGATCATCACCCCGTCGCAGCCGGTTTCCTCCAGCATCGCCTGTGCTCTTTTTCCGTCCGTCACATCTCCGTTTCCGATCACCGGAATACTCACTGCTTCCTTCACATGACGGATGGCCTGCCAGTCCGCCCTCCCGCTGTAATACTGTTCCCGTGTGCGCGCATGAACGGAAACCGCGGATACGCCGCAGGATTCGAGAATTCTGGCAATCTCCGGAGCAAGCTCCTGATCCTTCAGGAATCCTTTCCTGATTTTCACGGTAACCGGTTTATGAACCGTTTTGACGAGCCTGGTGAAGATTTTTTCCACCAGTTCCGGCTCCTGCAAAAGGGCGCTTCCCTCCCCGTTCTTCACCACCTTCGGAACCGGACAGCCCATATTGAAATCAATATAATCGAACCGGTCTTCGATTTTCAGCGCCATTTCGGCAATGATGTCCGGATCGCGTCCGAACAGCTGCACACCGAGCGGATATTCGGTTTCGCCGCGTGTAAGCAGGAGCTCCGTATTTTTGTTTTTGTAGTACAGGGCTTTCGCACTGACCATTTCCGTCGTAAACAAGCCGCATCCCATGGATGCGGCTATTTCACGGTATGCACTGTCTGTCACGCCCGCCATCGGACCGAGCGCCACCGGGAACTCTACAGGAAGCTTCCCGATCATCATTCTGCCAATGGATCTCATTCATTTTCTCCAAGCACAGCGATCCGGTAATAAAGCTCCAATGACTCCAGAAGTTCGCGTTTTTCCTTCTGCAGTCTCCTGACCTGGAGGCCTGTCTCGATCTCGTCGTACAGATAATCATAATCGTCGGCGCGCGTACAGAACAGCAAAGTCCCGTCCTTTTCAAACTCCAGCGTCAGAATTCCGCCGCAGTCCTCTGTAAAAAGCACGCACATGATCTTCAGTTCGTCCTTGACCCCCTGCGGAATCGCGTCAAACTCTTCGTTGAAATAGTATTTTTCTTCGTAGGAATTCGCTCCGCAGAGCACTGTCCTTTCTTCGTTCATACGCCTACCACCCTGAAACTGACATATGAGAGAAGCCCGAGGATGACCGTCAAAAGTCCGAACACGACAGCCCGGCTCTTGCGTACGACACGGTTCCGGTTGAACACGGTTCCCTCAAGCGCCGACAAAAGCGACAGAAGCGCCGCACATCCGAAGACAACCGGAAACAGTATGGTCAGCTCGGTCGAACGGAAAAAGAGGAAAACCGTCAGCCCGATGATTCCGACTGACAGAATGACCTGAAGCACTTCAAATTGTATATTTCTTTTCCGCATATTGATTCATTCCCTCATCGTTTTTTCTTGTCCGGATGACGCTTCAGCGTCTCTTCCGCTATAAGACGCCTTCCTTCGCGGCCGGTGCATAAATATGCCACAATCAGGCTCCACAGCGCGAAGACCGACGAACTGACGACAATCACCTCGAAGAAGAAATATGCCATTGCCATCATGAGAAAGCCAAGCGAGAAAAGGATGCTCTTCCTGTCCGGGGCGCGGAAGAAATAGCTGACACTGTAAACCGTCATCGCTATCAGGCTCCCGAGTCCGATCAGGCCGGTTTCCATAAAGGTCTGAACATACTGGCAGTCAATGGCGTCCCTGAAGGAGGCGCCTTCCGCCGTCTGCAGCCAGCGAAGCGGCGAGCCGTAGCCCATGCCGATCCAGATATTGCGCTGCCAGTCAGACAAAAGGTAGGCCGTTCCGTGCTGTACACTGAAAAGCCGGTTCCTGACGGAATCGCTCGTGGGATCCAGGGCAGACACAAGGCGCAGCTTAATGTTTGCAAAAACGCTGAGGATGTTCTTGCGGAACACAAACGACAGCAAAACAAGCAGCGCAGCCGACAGAAGAATCGGTATCAGCAGAACCGGTTTAAAGGTTTTTTTCTCTCTCTTTCCCTTCTGCCGGATTCTGTCGCCGACCGCACGGATTACGACCGCAACAATTCCGGCCGCAAATGCGATCCAGATGCAGCGCGTGTAGGTCAGGACAATCGCCACCGTAAACACTGCGCCGTACAGAAGGTTGTACAGCATTTTCTTCTCGGGATAATAGATGACTGAGAAGAATGCCAGCAGCAGATAGCATCCGAAATAGTGCCGGTATTCAAACAGACTGGAGATCCCGAGAGACCACAGATCCACATAAGGGAACGGTGTTCCCTCCTTCAGGAAACGGAACAGGAAGATTCCCGTGATTTCCTGGAAGAAAGCCGCGCCGGAAAGGACCAGCATCATCAGACGGAACATCCTGAGGAAAACGCCGGGCTCGGCGTACCTTGTCAGGACAAACAGAATGAATGTGAAGGACAGCTGGGTCTGGACGATATAGAGATCGGTCTCATGCTCGATAAAAACCGTAGAGATGAAACCGACGACACAGTAAATCACCCAGCAGATCATTACCGGACTGTGAACAAAATCGCTCGCCATCTTCCGGGGATGCATCAGGGAAAGAAACGCCGTGATCACCAGATAGACGATGATGACAACGAATTTAATCTTCACATAACTGCCGAGTGTAACAAGCAGCATAAAAAGAATCAGCAATAAACCCGAAATCCAGGAGATATTCTCCTGGAAAAACGGGTGTTCACTGATTCTGTTGAGCGGATTGTTAAAAGCTGGTCTGCTGCTTTCCTTCTGCATTATCTGTTACCGAAAAAGATCCTTTACCGCCGGATACAGTTTCCGGTAGGTTTCGTATTTCTTGTCATACCTGGCTGCAAGCTCCGGATCCGGTTCAACGGTCCCGACCACGCGCACAATCGCCTCCGCTGCCGCTTCGACAGACGGATATTCGCCGCAGCCGACGGCTGCGAGCATTGCGCCGCCGAGTCCCGGTCCCTGTTCCGATTCAATCATATCCACCGGCAGATTCAGCACATTCGCAATGATCCTGCGCCACAGCGGGCTCTTCGCCCCGCCGCCGCAGATCCGGGTGCGGGAAAGCTCGATTCCAAGCTCCTTCGCCACCTCCAGCGCATCGCGGAAGGAGAAGGCCACGCCCTCTAAAACCGCCTGGGTCATATCCCGCCGCGTCGTATTCATCGACATGCCGATAAACATGGCGCGTACAGCGGTATCATTGTGCGGAAAACGCTCGCCCATTAAGTAAGGCGTATAGAAGACTTCGTTTTCGCCCAGATGGTCTTCGATCCCTTCCTGTTCCTTACTGTAATCACTCGTTCCGAGGATCTCTTCATTCCACCATTTATTTCCGGACGCCGCGGAAAGCATGCAGGCCATCAAATGCCAGCTGCCGTCGGCGTGGGC
>CAMVNR010000116.1 GCA_947168905.1 uncultured Lachnospiraceae bacterium | reverse complement strand
GCCGCATAGCGGCAGAGGCAATTCCTCCCCGCCCTACGCTGACGCTAAGAGGACGAGGGATCCTTGCCATAGTATTGATGAAGAAGGCACTGACGTACATTTTCGTGCACGGCCTTTCCGGCTGGGGCAGCTATGATGAGACTTATAAAAGGATGCCGTATTGGGGAATGCGCGGCGGTGACCTGATGCATTTTCTGAGGAGCCCTGGATACTTCTCTCTTGTTTGTGGGAGGCTTCGAGGACAGCGTTTACAGTATCGTGACGATTGCAGCCCCGACGAACGGAACGACAGCTTATGATCTTTTCCGCGATCCGTCATTTCACCCGGACAGCGTCCGGGTTCCGTGGTGGAGCAGGCCGCTTGCGTCTATGATGTCCAGGGGAACGGGGAACCGGTCGGATGGCCGCGATGAAAGAGATTATGCGGATATGACATGCGGATTGACAATGCGTTTCGGCTGAACCAAAGGATCCAGACAAGACCGGAAGTGTATTATTTCGCGGTACCCTGCACCTATACTGAAAAGCAGAAAGACGGTCTTCACAGACCGAAAAAGAAGATGGAGCCGCTTTTTGTGATGCGCTCCTGCCAGATAGGCGCATACAGCGGAAAAACAGCCGGCGGAGTGATCCTTGATGAAAAGTGGCGTGAAAATGACGGGCTTGTGAATACGGTCTCGGCAGGCGCCCCGATTGGGGCGCCCGCAAAGCCGTTTAAGTTAAATGCAGTGGAGCCCGGCGTATGGCAGGTGTTTCCTGCATATGAAGGCGACCATATGGCACTTCAGGGCGGACTCATGAGAAAACATGATATACGAAACTTCTATACGGAACTCCTGCAGATGATCGAGCAGCTGTGAAGAGCAGCAGGAGCGGTCTGTCTGCCTGTAATTTACCCGTTGTTGCTCGGATGCGGCATGTAGGCGTACAGTTCCATCGCCGTATTTGAGATAGGCATGCTCTGAAGCAGCACTTTCCCGGGGCCTTTTACTACTGAGTGGAAGAAACCTTCACCGCCGAGGAGCTTGTTCTTGAGGCCCTTTACTGTCCGGATTTCCATAGAACAGGTATCGGACAATGCCGCTATATGCCCCGTATCCACGACTTTGCAGTCGCCTGCGGGAATATCGTACTCGTGTGCAGAACCGTCGACCTCGAGGAACACGATACCGCGTCCGTGATAGCGCCGCATCAGGAAGCCTTCGCCGCCAAAGAAGCCCGTACTCAGGCGCTTCTGAAAGAATACTTCGTTCTCAATATCGCCAATATAGGCAAGAAATGATCCCTTCTGGATAACGATGCCTTTTTCCGGCGTGACTTCAACCGCCATGATGGATCCCGGAAAGCGGGACGCAAAGGCAATTTCTCCTGCACGATTTGCGATATATGTATTCAGGAACGCCGATTCCTTTGTAAGCATCCGCCCGAACATCTTTCCGATGCCGCCGGCTTCCGTCTGCATGGCGATCTCGTCGTCCATCCATGACATTGCCCCGGATTCGCAGGTAACGGTTTCGCCCGCCTCTAATCTAAGCTTTAATACAGGGAGATTCCCTCCCGTGATTTCATACTGCATACATTCTTCCTCCTTTGGTAAAATGGATGGTATCAATTATACCATTTCCGGTTTTGTTGTGCAATTTAAAGTTCTTCAAATTTCCGGTGCATACACGATATCGATTTTGTCCAGGATGTCGGCCCGGCTCTCGGAGACTTCGCGTACATAGTCCCGGATGAGCGGATCGCTGATCAGCTTCTTCCAGGCCTGATAGACAGTTTCGAGATACTCTTTGGAAAGAGGCAATTTCTCTGCCATCACGGGACAGGTATAGGGAATGAAGAAATTGCAGTAAATCAGGTTCAGCTGCCCGTTCGGAAGCAGGTGAGGCTCCAGGGGAAAGCTCCTGCACTGTATCGGCCGCAGCTCTCTTTTGCAGTGCTCCGGCCCCCGGCACATGACGGTCAGGACGTTTTCTCCCCACGAAGAGGGAAGATAATGATTCTCCGTGCGCTGTGTTTCCCACCTGAGCCAGGGATCCGTCCGGTCATGCAGCGCTTCCTCTCCCGGGAAAATATACAGAAAAAGGTGCGAGGCCGGGAAAGCGTCCGCGCGGCAGCAGATGGAATTGCAGAGTTTCCCGCAGTCATAGGGAAGCGGGGATACCCTGTCAAACATGTTGTAAATTTCAAGATATTCTTCCGGGTTCAGCATTGTGAGGCCTCTTTGATACATACCCCTTGTGTCGGTGATCGAGTTTTCACCGGGGGTGATTTTAAAATTCATGGACGGCAGAAGTCTGCCTGTTTTATGCACGTTTTCCGATCAGGAAATAGACCGTGATTCCGGGGGAAGATTCCATCAGGAGCACACGTACTGACATTATCATAGCATAAGACCGTGGAAAATGGTAGTCCTCCCGAAAGTACATCGCGGGGAGAAGCAGGAGGAAAGAAAAATGCTTAAAAGACGCTATTCAAATCAGATCATTGTTGCGGCAGCGGACACGCTGCCGGAGGTTCAGGAGAACGCTGATCTTGTCTGCAGCGGCAGTCATGACGAAACCGTCCTCCAGCAGGCACTTGACCGTGCGGCGGAACTGAAGTCCGCGACGGTAATCCTGCTTGACGGCAATTACCGGATCGACGGCTTCCCGGAAAACGACGGGGACGGGAAGCATGCGGCGCTGGTGATCCGGGAGGGCTCACAGCTGATCAATTTCCGCGGAATGACCGGGGAGAAAAGTCCTGTGATCCACGTAACGCGAAAGGCGCTTTCCGCCATCCGTGAAGGAGAGCAGGTGAGCGTGATTACAGTCGGGAAAAGGCCGATCAATACGCTTGTCAACAATTTCAGCGACTTCCGCATGAGCATTGAGGGAATGGACAGGCCGCTCGTCGCGATCAACAATTACTACAGCGGTGCGAGCATTATCGACCGGGTGCGACTTTTTTGCGAGGGCTACGGTCCGGGCGTGATGCCGGTTCCGGGGCTTGTCGGCATCCGGTGCAGCAGAGGCAATCCCAACGGCACAGGGCAGCAGATGTCGAACATCGGCGTATTCGGATTCTACGAAGGATATCAGCTCGGCGGTGAACATCTTGTCGCCTGGGACCTGCTCACCAGGAACTGCTATTACGGCTATACCTTCGGCAATTACGAATATGACGCGGGTGTCATGGAACATCCGCTGACGTTGATCAACTGCTGCGACGAGCTGATGAGCTGTCTGCCGCTTTTTGCGCGCTGCGGCAGCTTTGACCAGAAAAACCGCCGCGGAATGCAGCAGATCGACCTGATCGGCTTCAATATGGAGCTTCGCCCGCTTGAGAATCCGACACTTTCCGACGTGCTTCCGGCCTGCGAACTGACGCCGGATTCCTTCTGCGGATCGATTTCCTTCTGTGCCAACAAATTCGCGCACAGCTATGAAAACGCGCCGGACGTGCAGTTCTGGGAAGAGGGTTCCGGCCATAATTTCCGGACTGTCAACGCCGTCCATAAGGCCGGCGGCAGCACAGCGGAGCGCCTGACCTACGTCCCGATGTACATGCAGGAATACTACGACCTTGACCTTCGCAAAAAACTGATCTTTGACGGAAGAGAATGGGTTGATTATAACGGAAAACCGGTGGATTAAGACGACGTAGAATTTGCGCAGCTTGTTATACTGTACAGTTGAATGAGGCTTTTGTTTTGCATACCGCTGATCTGAGTGAGAAAGATGGAATACGGGGACTTTCATAAGGTCGGTTTCCCAAAAAGAAGCTTAAGGATTGGAAACATCAATGACGAGTAATATCATCCCCTCTTTAAGTGTTATGATCAAGCCGGTTTCCGGTTTGTGCAACATGCGCTGTGATTACTGCTTTTATTGCGACGAAGCTGAAAAAAGAGAACAGGCAAGCTTCGGTCTGATGAGCGAAAGGACGCTGAAAAATATTATTCGGCGGACCCTTACCCATGTTGGCGGCAGCTATACCCTCGCTTTTCAGGGAGGGGAGCCGACCCTTCGGGGGCTTCCTTTTCTCAAACAGGCCGTAGCCTATACAGAACAGTATAACCAGCATCACGCGAAAATCAACTATGCACTTCAGACGAACGGTTTTTCTCTTACGGAGGAGATGGCCCATTTTTTCTGCGAGCAGCATTTTCTGATCGGGGTATCGATCGACGGACTTCCGGAAATTCACGACAGGTACCGTCATCCGGGAAACGCTGCCGAACCCCGGGACAGCAATGTTTCCCCGGAGCGCGGAACGTTTGCCCGGACGGCCGGTGCCGTCGGACTTCTGGAAAAATACCAGGTGGACTACAATATTCTGACCGTTGTGCATAAAGAAACTGCCGAACGAATCCGGGAGATTTACCGTTTTTATAAGGAGAAGGGTTGGAATTATCTGCAGTTCATTCCCTGCCTGGATCCTCTGAATGAAGAACCCGGGAAACAGGAGTACTCTCTGCTTCCCGGGACTTACGGCCGGTTTTTGATTGATCTTTTTGACTGCTGGTATGAAGATTTCCTGCAGGGACAGGCGCCGTACATCCGTCAGTTCGATAATTATCTGGGAATGATTCTGGGATACAGGCCGGAAGCCTGTGATCAGAGAGGACACTGCGGTCTGCAGTATGCAGTGGAAGCAGACGGAAGCGTTTATCCCTGCGATTTCTATATGCTGGACGAATGGAAGCTCGGGAACTTCAATACGGACCGTCTGGATGCCATCGACCGGGAACGTTTCCGGAAACAGTTTATCGAACGCTCGGATCCGCTTCCGGAGAAATGCCGCGGATGCGAATGCCTTGCCCTCTGCAGAGGCGGCTGTTACCGCCACCGGACTTCTTCTCTTCAGAATCCGGGAGGAGTCAGTGCCGGGCTGAATTATTTCTGTGAAAGCTATCGGATGTTTTTTGAAGCCTGCTATGAGAGACTGAAAAGAGCTGCCACGGCTTTATGATGCAGGTAAAAAATTATCGAATACGCGCTTTTTGAAAGAGCCAGGTACCTTCGCGGGAGGCCGGGAAAGATCGGAAAATCTGCCTTAGAGAGAGAATGAACCGCCGTGATAAAAGCGGTAAAGCTCTTCTGTAGCAAGCGCGATCTTTGTGACGGAGAACAGACAGTCTTTCGGATAGACGTATAAAGTGTCGGTAAGTGTATTCAGGTCGACACAATCACCGAATTTGCCCAGATACTCATATTCGATATGGACAGAATAGAGTTCTGATGCAGGGATATCCAGCCGGTATTCTTCGCCGCTGTATGCTCCAGCGAGGTGGAAGCCTGCCATATCATGTGAAAAGTCAGCCTTTCCGATGTCCAGGAATTTCCTGGCGTTTGGAAGGGCTTTTACAACTGCGGAGCAGGAGAAGGAATACACACCCTGACGGACTTCCTCCCGAACATTCTGCCGTTCCCATTCATACCAGTCCGGGATATGCGAAAAGCCTTCGCTTAAGGCCGGCTGCGTATCGGGAGTATCCACCCTCTTTGCCGCTCCCTGATATTCCAGTTCGCCGAGTTCTGTCATATACCACTGTGCATTGCAGGCACTGCATTTCAGTAGCGTTCCATCACCGTGCATATGAAACTCGGTTCTGCATACCGGACATTGATAGAGAACTTTTTCGAGTCCCTTTGCTCTGTTTTTATAGGTGATCCGGATGCCCCTTTCTTTCTGCCAGGCATAATCATCATATACAAAGGCTTCCCGGATTTTCTCGTTGATTTCCGAAACACTGAGCTTATTCAGGTCTTCCTCGCTGAGAAGCTGCGTCATGACAGCTTCCGTACCGAGCACGCCGTGATCGGGAAGATTGAAAAAGGGCGAATTGACATGATGACCGTGTGTGATCAGCGTCACAACCGGAACCTTAAAAAGCTTAGCCATTTTGCCGACGGAATCCGGCAGTACGGCAGTGGTTCCGCAGAGAGAATAGCGCGCTTCCGGGTAGACGGCGATAATATCACCGCGGGAAAGCACCGTTTTAATGTGCCTAAGAAGCTGAATGTCATTGGTGAATTTACGCTTGCAGATACAGCCGATCAGGCGAAGAAGCCATTCTCTGCCGATGAAGCCGTCAATCGCAACGATAAAGTTGACGCGGTGCGGGAAAACGGCCCAAATGGCAGCGGACATATCCATGAAAGCGTTATGGTTGCACAGAAGAATATAGGGCGGTTTTAAACCGTCCATTTTCACTTTTGTAAGCCGGTGCCTGTGCACAAGCAGTGTCGGCTTCGTGAGAAGCCACAGCAGCGGCCGTAGATGCATGCGCATCGGCGCTTTTTTCATATCAAAACGGGGGACGGATTCCAGTAATTTCATAACAATTTTCCTTAACCGGTCTGTCTGGATTTTGTACCAGTATAGCACTGCTTTTCTGTGATGTAAAGGAACAGTTCCGGATGCGGTTGATGAACAGGGATTAATTAAACGGTGCACCTTGTCAGGAACATTTTGAATCAGTGCGGTATACACGAAGGGGGACTTATTGCCGGCAACCCGTGCTATCCTTGACATAAATATGAGAGTGATGTAAAGTATGAAAAAAGAAGGATGCGTTGTTTTGCATCCGAAAGCGCCGGGATCCCGTCTTTGCAGCAGTGCGGAGCCTTATTTTCAAAAAAGAGCAGACATATGTGAGAGAATCTGCAGGCACGAGGAAAACCTGAAATATCTTTGCCTGATTTCAGCGAAAAAGAGGAGGAACAGCGTCAAGAACCCACCACTTAAACCCTGACGGGTTTTGAAGTGGGGGCTTGTAAAGA
>CAMVNR010000115.1 GCA_947168905.1 uncultured Lachnospiraceae bacterium | reverse complement strand
CGCTTCCTCCACATATTCGTCCGCCAGTTCATCCATGGCGTCACTGAATGTTTCTTTCCATTTTTCCTGTTTCATAATTCATAACCCTCTTTCCGCAGGTATTCCGCGAGACTCTCCCGAAGCCTAAGAAGCGTCACCTTGACATTTGACTCGCTTTTCCCGGAAAGCTCCGCGATTTTCCGAACACTTTCCGAGTCGAAATAGCGAAGGACGAAGATCCGCCGCTTTTCGGCATCTCTTGTGCGAAGCCATGTGTTGATCATCCGCGCAAGCTCCTTCGCGCTTATCATCTCCTCCGGCCTGCCCCTGTCGGAGGCCATCTCTGCGATCTCGGAAAGCGCAAGATCGTATTCCGACCCTCCGCGTTTTTCCCGGCTCTTCATCCGGAAGCGGTCGATCGCCGCCCGGCGCGTGACTTTTCTGAGCCATGCCGAAAAAGCCCGCGGCCTTTCCGGCGGAATGCTGTTCCAGGTCCGAAGCAGAACGTCGTTAGCGATTTCTTCCGCTTCATCAAAATCCCCGAGCACATTGCTGGCGGTGTGAATAAGAAGCGTTTTGTATTTCAGCTCCGTTTCCTTTATGGCCTGTTCGTCTCTTTCGAAATATAAACGAATAATATTCTCGTCTTCCATTTTTCTTTTCCCTTCTGCAGACGGGTTTTTATTGGTTCTCATCTACTAAGACGATTTCTATCGGGAAAGGTTACAGATACGGGAAAATCCGGTTCAAAAGAGGCCGCTTCGTTCGCGGCCTCTTTCGTCCTTATGCTATGCAGATTCCGAAAAGCTTCACCTCTTTTTCGCTTCTTAGGCGGATGCGAAGCTCCCAGTCGCTCTTTATGGGCGGTACCGTGAATTCGGCTTTTCCGTCCTGCAGAATCGATGATCCCAGCTCGTGTTCATTGCAGTACAGCGTGACCGAAGCCTGTCCCTCGCCGCCGACCGTAAGATGAAGTGGCTGATCATCCTTTGCAATATACCGGAAGGCGGCTTCCGAGCCGTCCTTCATCATCAGGATACTGCCGTCAATATAAGCGCCGCCCTTCACTTCGCAGGCAGTGTAAGCCGGAATCTTTTCGCCCCGGGCGAAGGGCTCTCCTGCTCCCTGCGAGGTCATTTTCACCTCGGGGATCAGCCCGTTTTCGTCGAAACGAATCTTCTCACAGCAGGCGCGCCGGTTGTAGCGCGTACCGCGGCTGCTTCTGTGGTAGAAGACATACCACTGGCCGTTGTACTCTTCGATACAGCCGTGGTTATTCCAGGTTTCCGGGTCGCAGCCTGCGTTGTCAATGATTACGCCCTGATAAGTAAAAGGCCCGAGCGGGCTTTTCGAAGTCGCATAACCAAGACAGGTCGGCCGTCCTTCCCGCGAAGTATCGGCAAAAACATAATAGTAGGTATCGCCGCGCTTCCGGATCGAGGACCCTTCATGGAAATGGTGCTCCTCCTCCGTCACCAGGCCGACGGTCTCCGTCCCCGGGACAAAGGCATCAAGATTCTCTGTCAGCTGAACGCCGCGTGAAGAGAACTGATCCCAGTAAAGATAGGCTTTTCCGTCATCGTCGATGAATATGGAAGGATCGATGCCGACGGTGTCAAAGGCTTTCGGGTCGGTAAACGGACCGTCCGGATGATCGGAAACCGCTACGCCCTCGGAGCTGTCTGAGAGGCAGAAGAAAAGGTAATATCTGCCGTCTTTCTCAATGACATCCGGCGCGTAAAGCATGACTTTTTCCGGGTCCAGTGCCGGCAGATTCGACCGGATTGTTTCAAGAAGCGCACCGATCGGCATCTTCCGTGCCTCTTTGGGCATCATTTTCCTGAAAAGGATCGGCAGATCATCAAAGCAATTCACCCGGTCAAGCGCCGTCTTCAGTCCGGTTGTCCCAAGCCAGGGAATCTCGTCACAGGAAAAGCTCGGGTAATTCACTTCCCAGCGAGAAAAGTCTTCCGTTGAAAAGACCGCGTAATCCCGTGAGCAGTAGTCATCGTCGGACACATCATGGCTCCCGTACAGATAGAGCCTGCCGTCCGGCATACTTCTCGCTTCGCCGTCCGGAATGCACCAGTCCGGCGGAAGCATCGGGTTCGTGGGTCTTGGGTTTTCAAATTGCTTTTTCATCTCTTTTTTTCACTCTCAAGCCACAAAAAAGAAGGCGCTTATTTTCAGCATCCTCTTTTTCGGATTTCTTTTCTTCTCGCAGCCGCTTTCGTATTCCGCCTGCTCCTCTCCTTTCAACAACCCGGAACCCGCCTGCGAAAAAGGTTCAAGACCCCGCCTGCGGGACGGAATTATTTCCCCAGCTTTAGGGCTTTCTCGTAGGCAGCGATCACGGCGTCCATGACTGCACCGCGCATCCCGTTTTCTTCGAGCACGCGCACGCCTTCGATGGTCGTGCCGCCCGGCGAGCAGACCATATCCTTCAGAATCCCCGGATACATGCGGTTCTTCATCATCAGGACCGCGGTTCCGAAAAGGGTCTGGGACGCAAGGAGGGCGGATGTTTCTCTCGGAAGCCCCGCCGCACAGCCGCCGTCCGCAAGCGCTTCGATGAACATTGCCGCAAATGCCGGACCGCAGCCGGAAATCGACGCGCCGGCGTCAATCAGCCGTTCTTCGATCGGTGCGATTTCGCCCGCGGGCTTCAGGATCCGCAGGACGTCGGAATAGTCTTCGTCGCGAGTCAGATCATCTCTTGCCACCATCACCAGTCCCGCCCCGACGGAGACGGGAAGATTCGGCATAATCCGCACGACCGGTCCCTCGATGCCGCTGTATTCGCGTATTTTCGCGATCGCTACTCCGGCCACCATGCTGACAAGAACGGGATACTCCAGCCGCTTCCTCAGCGCCGGCCCGAGTTCATCAAAAAGTGCCGCCAGCATCTGGGGCTTGACGCCGATGAAAATATAATCCGACAGGTCGACAAGCTCCTCAAGCTCTGTCACGCGGCTCTTCGGAATCCCGTGCGAGATTCTCATAGCCTTCTGCTTGTCGCGGTCGCACAGAAGGATCTGGTCGCCTTCCGTATTCCGCCCGGCCGCCAGCGCCAGCGAGCCGCCCATATTGCCTGTTCCGATAAAACCGATGACTGCCATACTTTTTCGTACCTCCTCTCCAGTTCCTGTTCCCCCTTTTTAGAACAGTTTTCTGTCCGATGGCTGCCAGTAATTATCTCACCTGGCCTTCACCGTAAACCAGGGTTTTTGTACTTGTGAGCGCCGGAAGCCCCACCGGCCCTCTGACATGAAGCTTCTGCGTCGAGATGCCGATCTCGGCGCCCATTCCGAATTCACCGCCGTCGGTAAAGCGCGTGGAGGCATTCAGATAGACACAGGCCGCATCCACGCCCGAAAGGAACTTCTCCGCCGCCGACGGGTCCTTGGTCACAATACATTCGGAATGCATCGTACCGTGCGCCCGGATAAAGGCCATCGCTTCCTCCACGCTGTCCACGGTCCGTACTGCCAGAATATAATCCAGGAATTCCGTATCCCAGTCCTCGCTGCAGGCAGGAACAATCCTGCCGGAATACGGGATGCCTCCGCTGTCCGTAAGTTTTTTAAGCGCGCTGTACGCCTGTTCATCCGTCCTTAACTCGACATTTTTCCCGGCAAGAAGCGGGAGCGCTTCCCGTAAAAAGGCCTCGAGCACCGACTTATGGATAAGAACACACTCTGCGGCATTGCAGACCGAGGGGCGGGAGTTCTTCGCATTCTCCAGAATCCGCGCGCCCATCGCAAGGTCTGCCGCAGCATCGATATATACGTGGCAGATGCCTTCGCCCGTCACGATCACCGGAACGCGGGAATTCTTCGCCACCGAGCGGATGAGACCGGCGCCGCCTCTCGGGATCAGGACATCCAGGTAAGCCGTCAGATTCATCAGCTCCTCGGAGGACGCCCGGCTCGTATCCTTTACAAGCTGAATGCAATCCGCGGGAAGACCGGTTTCAAGAAGCGCTTCCCGCATGATCCGCTCACTGCAGATATTGCTGTTGATGGCCTCTTTTCCGCCGCGGAGAATCGAACAGTTTCCGGCCTTCAGCGAAAGAACCGCCGCATCGAAGACCACGTTCGGGCGCGACTCGAAGATCATACCCACAACCCCGATCGGAACGCGTTTTTTTACAATGCGAAGTCCGTTCGGCCGCACATCCTCCGAAAGGATATCGCCCACAGGATCCGGCAGCGCTGCGACTTCCCGGACGCCTTCTGCGATGCCCTGGATCCTTTCCTCCGTAAGCGTCAGCCGGTCGATAAAGGCGCTTGTCCGGCCGTCGGCTCTTGCCGCCTCGGTATCCTTTCTATTCGCCTCCAGGAGGGCGTCCTTCTCCTTCAGTAGCTTCTCGGAAATGGCCAGAAGCGCCCGGTTTTTCGTATCTGTATGAAGAAGCGCCAGAATCAGTTCCGCGTCTTTTGCCGCCTGACCCATCCGTTCCAGTTCTGTCATAGCCGCTGTCCTTTCATTTTATGATGTCAGGGTCAAAAGCCGTTCCTCCACACATGCCTGCAGAGGAAAAATGCTCTTTTACCGCCGCAAAAATCCTCACTTTCCGGAAACGAAGCGTGTCCCGACTTCCTTCCCCTCCAGGATGTCGTACAGCCGCTCGATATGCGATCCGCTCGCGATCACCATGTCGAAGCCCGCCTCCGCCGCCACCTGCGCCGCGGAAAGCTTCGTCACCATTCCGCCGGTGCCGCGCCAGGTCCCGGAGCTTCCAGCCATCGCCAGAATCTTCTCGTCGATCTTTTCGATCCGTTTCAGAAGCACAGCGTCGTCGTATTTATGCGGATCCCGGTCATACAGTCCGTCGATATCCGAAAACAGGACAAGAAGATCTGCCCCGACAAGCTTCGCTACGATCGCCGACAGCGTGTCGTTGTCTCCGAGCACCTTCGATGAGCCGGTCTCGATCTCCGCGGAAGATACCGAGTCGTTCTCGTTGACGACCGGAATCACGCCCATCTCCAGGAGGGAGCTGAAGGTCTGCCTTAAGTGCTCCGCCCGCACCGGATTCTCCACGTCCTCCCCGGTCAAAAGGATCTGCGCCATTGTCCGGTTGTACTCCGAGAACAGTTTATCGTATATATGCATCATCCGGCACTGTCCCACCGCTGCCGCAGCCTGCTTCATCCGAAGCGCGTGCGGGCGCTCGGGAAGGCCGAGGGTCTCCGTTCCGACCGCGATCGCCCCGGAAGTCACGAGGATCATCCGGTAGCCCTGTCCGGAGAGATCGGATAATGAACGGACCAGGATCTCCATGTTCTTAAGATTCAGATAGCCGGAGTCATAGGTCAGCGTGGATGTGCCGACCTTCACTACAATTGTTTTTGATGTCTGCATACTGTTTTGCCCCTGATGCAATTTACTCTTCTAAAGTGATGAAGAACTTTCTTTTTATGATACCGTCAAGAACACCGATTGTCAAGATCTCCCTGCTAAAAAGCCGTTTTCCTCTGGGACCCTTATGCATTTTCCTGACAGCAGCCCTTTCCGCCCAGGGCCGTATGCCTTTTTCCGATAACAGTTCTTTTCCGCCTGGCCCTTTACATGCTTCTTGACAAAAAAAATTTTCTGTCTATAATAAAGGATATTGCAGCATAAAAAAACCGCAAACGAATCGACAGGGGTGCGTAAAAGCTGAGACGGATCATTCCGAACCCTTATACCTGATACGGATAATACCGGCGTAGGGAGTCTTTCGATATTCTTTTTACGAAAAGACCGCATGCCGATTCCGCATGCGGTCTTTTCTCTCTGCAAAAAAACAATCACAGAAAGGAATCCATCTTATGAACAAACCTCTTTCCCCGGCCCGCAGGCTTGTCGAATCCGCGATCATGCTTGCGATCGGAACCGTTTTAAGCTTCCTGAAGCTTGTGGATCTTCCCTACGGAGGCTCGGTGACCGTTGCTTCCATGCTTCCCGTCATTATCATTTCCTACCGCCACGGCATCAAATGGGGCCTCGTTACGGGCGCAGCCTACGGAATCATCCAGCAGCTTCTCGGGCTGAACACGCTCTCCTGGGTCACGACCTGGCAGTCCATCGTCGCAGTCATCCTTCTGGACTACGTCATTGCGTTTACCTGCGCCGGACTCGGCGGCATGTTCCGGAAAGCCGCTTCACAGCCGGCAGCGCTCGCTCTTGGCGGGCTCCTTGTCGGAATCCTCCGCTATCTCTGCCATGTGATCTCCGGCGCGACGGTCTGGGCAGGACTGTCGATCCCGACCAATGCCGCGCTCGTCTACTCCTTCGGCTACAACGCCACCTATATGATCCCCGAAACGATCGTCACCATGATCATCGGGTACTATATCGGTTCCGTGCTTGATTTCACAAAGGAAAATGTGAGCCGCTACCACGCGAAAAAAGAGAGCGGTCTCCCGGTCCTCAAATGGATCGCGGGCCTTGTCATCAGCGGTGCTCTCGTCGCTGTCACCGCCCTCGTCTTCCCGAAGCTTCAGAATGCCGAGTCCGGCGCCTTTGATATCACGGGTCTTCACGCAGTCAGCTGGGGAACTGTCGGAATCATCAGCGGCGCGGCCGTCGTTCTCGCAGCCGTCCTGTTTGTCATCGCCGCAAATGCCAAAAAAGCAGCGAAGTAACGCCGATTATACATAAGCCGGAAAGCAACACTGCTTATAGCTAAGCCGGAAAATGAACGCCGCTTATAGTAAAAAGCCGGCTCACCAAGAAAACGGAACCTACCCGTCAAGAACCCACCACTTAAACCCTGAGGGGTGTTGAAGTGGGGGCTTGTAAAGAAGCTTGTCTTCGTTATAAGCCTATCTGACTACC
>CAMVNR010000114.1 GCA_947168905.1 uncultured Lachnospiraceae bacterium | reverse complement strand
TGATCCTAAGCTGCCGGATTCACATTTACCGCTTCCGGCAGGAATTCCGGAACATAAAAAAGGGGAAAAATGAAGAAAAAACTGACTGTCGAGAAAGAACGTGAGGTCTTGATCCTCGCGGAAAATATTACCTACAGCCGTGTCGGGGACTGGTACGATATGACCTGGCAGGATTTGAAGCTCGATATCATCTGTCCGAAAAACCGGGCGGGACACGCCGCGCTGCCCTGCATTGTATGGATCTGCGGCGGCGCCTTTATCACCGAACGGAAGGATATCTGGGCACCGGAGATGATGTACTACGCCGAAAGAGGCGTGACGGTCGCGCTGGTTGACTACCGAACTTCCGACAAGGGGTCTTTCCCGGCGGGGCTTGTCGACATTAAGACCGCGATCCGTTTCCTGAAAGCGCATGCGGCGGATTTCTGCATCGATCCGGACCGGATCTTTACGATGGGCGAGTCCGCAGGAGGGACGCTTTCGACGCTCGCCGGCGTGACTGCAGGGCTCCCCGAATTCGACTGCGGAGAGTGGCTGGAGTATTCAAGCGCACCGAAGGGAGCGGTGGATATTTACGGCCTGACGGATCTGTCTTATTTTGGCGGGAAAATACCGGATTCCGAAGCGGTGCCTTCCTGGCAGTTTACCGCTTTTCTCGGGAATGATCCGAAGTGGGCTTCAAAAAAAGCGAGCGCGGTGAATTACGTGAATGAGCATACCTGCCCCTTCCTGATTCTGCACGGAGATATCGACGACACGGTTCCGATCGCCCAGAGCGACGCCCTGTACGAGAAGCTTGTATCCTGCGGCGTACAGGCGGATTATTATGTGATTTCCGGCGCGAACCATGGCGATGAACTGATTTATCAGAATGAGGTCAAGGAAATCGTATTGGATTTTGTGAAAAGGACCCGGTAAAGTCCCCCGGTTTTTCAGGTCTTTCATTGGATAACGGAGAAACAGATGACTGTGAAAAAAGTGCTGATCCTGATAATGTCCCTGTCTCTTTCTGCCGGACTTTTGTCTTCCTGCGCCGGGAAAAATGCCCTTCCGGACGCGGGGACCGGCGGCCTTAAGATTGTCGCCGCCACATTTCCGGAGTATGACTGGATGCTGAATATTCTTGGCAGCAACCCCGGGGCGGCACAGCTTACGCTGCTGTCTGACAAGGGCGTCGACCTACACAGCTTCCAGCCCTCCGCCCGGGATATTCTGAAAATATCGGAGTGTGATATTTTCGTGCATGTCGGCGGCGAATCCGACAAGTGGGTGGAGGATGCGCTTGAGGAAGCCGTCAATAAGAACCTGACAGATGTCAACCTTTTGGATATTCTCGGGGACGCTGCGAAAGAAGAGGAGATGCTGGAAGGAATGCAGGAAGAAAGAAACGGCGGCGGAGAAGAGGAAGAGAAAGAGTTTGATGAGCATATCTGGCTCTCGCTGAAAAACGCGTCTTTTCTTACCGGACAGCTTTCGGAAGTTCTGCAGAAGGCTGATCCGGAGCATGCGGATATTTATCAGCAGAATTCCGAGGCATACATTCAGAAATTAAACGCGCTGGATGAAAGTTATCAGAAAGCGGTGGACAGCGCTTCCGGTTCGGTGCTCCTTTTCGGCGACCGTTTTCCCTTCCGGTATCTGGCGGATGATTACGGCCTGTCCTGTTATGCGGCTTTCTCCGGATGTTCGGCGGAGACGGAAGCGAGCTTCGAGACGATTACCTTCCTCGCGGGGAAGGCGGACGAGCTTTCTCTTCCTGCCGTCCTGACGATTGACGGGGGAGATGTACGGATTGCAGAGACCATTGTGCAGAATACGCGCACAAAGGACCAGAAAATTCTCACGCTTGACTCCATGCAGTCGACCTCGGCCCGGGATATCGATAACGGCGTTTCTTATTTAAGCATTATGGAGAAAAACCTGGCTGTCCTGAAGGAAGCGCTGGGAGGGGGCTAAGGCCGGAACCGGTTTTTTCGTGAAGTTTTATTCGAAGATTGACAAGGGACTGAAGTCAGGGGTATAATAGACCGCGTCCGTAAGGACAATGCATCAGCATCCATGACAACTGAATATAAAGAGCAGCCGGTGCCTCTGGAGGCTTCATGAAAAGCTTCGTCAGAGGGTAAAAGGGAAACAGGTGCAAGGCCTGTGCGATCTCGTCACTGTATGCGGGAAAAACACTGCCACGCGTATCTAAGCAGCCACTGAGAAATCGGGAAGGCGGCAGTGCAGGGAACAACCGTGAGCCAGGAAACCTGCCGTCTGTAATGGTACGGGAAAGAAATTTCCGAATCACGAGGACTTGATTGTACCGCGGCGCCATGAGAGCCGGAACAGGTCTTTTCTCCATGAAAGAAAGGGGAAAGGCCTTCTTTTGCTATGCTTTTTACAGCAGCCTTACGTTTCCTTATGCACCGCGAGATCAGTCCTCCTGCCGCAGGAACCGGCAGGGGGCTTTCTTTTTTGTACCGGTGATTCCTGATGTAAACCGGCACTTTTTTTGTCTTTTTCTTTTTCGGAAATCCTTTTTCGGGTTTTCGTCTGAAGAAAAGACCGGCAGCCGGATATTTACATAAACATGGAGAGGATCTTATATCGATCCTCGGGATGAAGGAGGAGAAAAGAATATGAAGAAGACATTGACGGCTCTCTTGACTGCAGCGCTCGTTCTCTCGCTTCTTGGCGGCTGTACGAGTCCTGAGGCACCTACAGCGGGCGAAGAAACCACCGCCGCGCCGGAAACCACGGCAAGCGCTGACAAGACCACGGAAGCCCCGGAAACCACGACGGAGGCAGCGGAAGAAACCACGGAAGAAACCACGGAAGAGGAGCTTTCCGATCAGGAGAAGGCGGATGCAGTCGCAGCGCTTATTGACGCGATTTATGTCCAGGTACGGACAGAGGATACAGACGAACAGTGCAGAGAGGCGAAGGAAGCCTGGGACGCATTGACGGATGAGCAGAAGGAACTCGTGGAGGGCGAATTCGCCGATCCCGATTATTTCGGACGCGACACCGGCGACGCTTCCAAAGATGACCCGAGAAATGCGGATGACATCGGTGAAAATGAGCTTCTTGTCGTCAGCTTCGGCACTTCCTTCAATGAAAGCCGTACAGAAGATATCGGCGGTGTGGAAGCGGCCCTTGCAGAGGCCTATCCCGACTGGGCAGTCAGAAGAGCATTTACAGCGCAGATCATTATCAACCATGTGCAGGCCCGTGACGGCGAATTCATCGACGACATGGATCAGGCGCTGCAGCGCGCGGTTGATAACGGCGTAAAGAATCTGGTTATTCAGCCGACGCATCTGATGCACGGTGCGGAATACGACGAGCTTTCGGAAGCCGCGGAGAAGTACAGCGATCAGTTTGAAAATATCGTGATCGCGGAGCCGCTTCTCGGGGAAGTCGGAAAGGATGCCGCAGAGGTCAATACCGATAAGGAACGGGTAGCGAAGGCGGTCGCTGCTGCGGCAGTGGAGGAAACAGGTTATGACAGTCTGGACGCTGCAAAGGAAGACGGAACGGCGTTTGTATTCATGGGCCACGGAACCTCTCATAAGGCAAAGGTGACCTACAGCCAGATGCAGACCCAGATGAAGGAGCTGGGCTATGAGAACGTATTTATCGGCACTGTTGAGGGCGAGCCGGAAGAAACGGCCTGCGAAGCGGTGATCGAGGCGGTTCACGAAGCTGGCTATACCAGGGTCGTGCTGCGGCCTTTAATGGTTGTCGCGGGCGACCATGCGAACAACGACATGGCGGGCGACGATGAGGATTCCTGGAAGAGCATGTTCGAAGCTTCGGGATACTTTGACGAAATCAGCTGCCAGATCGCGGGTATGGGGCGGATCGATGATGTGCAGGCGCTGTATGCGGAGCACAGCGGCGCAGCGATTGAAGGCCTCGGAATTGCCGCCGGGGAAGAAGGCGGGAACGAAGACAGCAAGGATGCGAAGAACAGCCTTCCGGACGGCGTCTACAAGGCCGAGTTTCATACTGACAGCAGCATGTTCCATGTAAATGAAGCCAACAAGGACATGGGCGACCTGACCGTCAAGGACGGAGAAATGGTCATCCACGTGAGCCTTGTATCCAAGAAGATCGTGAAGCTTTTCCCTGGTCTTAAGGAGGATGCCGAAAAAGAGGGCGCCGTTCTTCTGGAGCCGACGACCGATACGGTAACCTATGAGGACGGCGAAACAGAAGAGGTTTACGGTTTCGATATTCCGGTTCCGGTGCTTGACGAGGAATTCGATCTCGCGATCCTGGGAGAGTCGGGCAAATGGTTCGACCACAAGGTCAGCGTTACAAAGCCCATGGCTTCTCAGGAATAACTCAGACGGGAGCATATTTTAACGAAGGGCAGGCAGAAAGACGGTTTTTTGCCTGCCCGAAAAAGAGAGAAGGGCAGGCATGATGAATAAGCGGCTTTTTGCGGTTCTTTCTTTTCTCGCAGTATTTCTTTTCATGACAGGCTGCGCGGGAAAAGGAAATACCGGGAAGAATACGGTTTTGCAGGACGGCGTCTATGAGATCGGCGTGAAGCTTTCGGGCGGATCGGGGAAGGCTTCTGTCGCCTCCCCTGCGAAGCTTGTGATGAATGGCGGGGAAATGGCCGCAACCCTGGTCTGGAGCAGCGGGAACTATGATTACATGCTCGTTGATGATGTCCGCTATGATGCGGAGATTGTCGACGGGCATTCGGTTTTTGTAATTCCTGTGTCCGCGCTCGATACGGAGATTGCCGTTATCGCCGACACCACCGCCATGAGTGTCCCGCATGAGATTGAATATACACTGCAGTTTGATTCATCAAGCCTAAGCCCCGGAGGAGAGGACAAATGAGACGGGCAGCGGCATTTGTTCTGATGGTTCTTCTTTTTATGTGCGGACTTTTCACGGGCTGTTCCCGGGGGTCCGAAGATACAGGAGAGGCAGAAGGCCCGGCCTGGGACACGCTTACGGAGGAATCGGTGCTTCCGCTTAGCTATGCAAAGGAGTTTTCGGTCACCGTGTACAGCGGCGGCTATCAGCTGATTGAGATTGCATCAAGCGGACGCTTCCTGACCGTTCCCGAGGGGAAAGCGGCGCCTTCAGGGCTTCCTGAGGATCTTGTCCCTTTGTACCTGCCCCTGGACCGGATGTATCTCGCTGCGACTTCCGCCATGGATTTCTTCCGGGCGCTCGAGTGCATCGGCAGTATCCGTCTGTCCGGGACGAATACAGAGGGCTGGGCGATTCCGGAGGCGAGAGAGGCGATGAAGGCCGGAAACATGCTGTTTGCCGGAAAGTACAGCGCGCCGGATTACGAGCTGATTTTCGCGGAAAAATGTGATCTTGCGATTGAGTCCACGATGATCTATCACACGCCGGAAATCAAGGAGCAGCTGGAGAAGCTGGGCGTGCCGGTGCTTGTGGAGCGCTCCAGCTATGAAGAGCATCCGCTGGGGAGGATGGAGTGGATTAAATTATACGGTGCACTCCTCGGAAAAGAAACGGAAGCGGAAAGGCTTTTCAAAGAAGAAACCGAAAGAGTCGAAGCGCTGGACGGTCTTTCGGGGACAGGAAAGACCGCAGCTTTTTTCTATATCAATGCTGCGGGAACGGTGAACGTCAGGAAGAGTACGGACTATGTGCCGGAAATGATCCGGCTGGCGGGCGGAAGCTATGTGTTTTCCGACCTGGACAGCGGCAGCGCGCTCTCCACGGTCAATCTGACCATGGAGGCATTCTACGACAGCGCGAAGGATGCGGACGTTCTGATTTACAACAGCACGATCGACGGCGAGATCCGGACGATTGACGAGCTTCTGAAGAAAAGTCCGCTGCTTTCGGATTTTAAGGCCGTCAGGTCGGGCGACGTCTGGTGTACGGAAAAGAATCTGTTCCAGGAACCGATGGGGCTCGGACGGCTGATCGAAGACTTCCACCGGGTTTTTTCCGGAGATATTCCGGAAGACGGGCAGCTGATGTATCTTCACCGGCTGTCGGAATAAGCGGAGGAACCCAGGATCAGAGGCCGCTCCTGCAGGCATGCCTGCAGGGCAGAGAAAAAGGCTCTTTGACTGCCCTCATGCGAGTAAAAAAGAGGCACTTTGAACATGGAGAAAAACAGACGGATTCGTTTCATCAGCGGTTTTTTGGCCCTGCTCACGGCACTTTTGGTGCTGATCATATGGAATATCAATGCGGGAAGCGTGCACATTCCTGTCCGCGAGCTCCTGAAAATCCTGTTTATGCATACGGGAGAGAACAGTGTGATCGTCTGGGAGGTGCGGCTTCCGCGCATTGTTTCCGCGCTGATACTGGGCGGGGCGCTCTCTCTGGCCGGTTTTCTTCTGCAGACCTTTTTTGCCAATCCCATCGCAGGGCCCTTCATTCTGGGCATTTCTTCCGGCGCGAAGCTTGCGCTTTCCCTGACGCTCATCGGTTTTTTAAGCGCCGGCATTACGGTCGGCTCCTTCGGCCTGATTCTTGCGGCCTTTGCAGGCGCGATGCTGTCGATGTTTTTTGTGCTTCTGATCTCGCTGAAGGCAAAGCAGATGTCGCTCCTTATAATCTGCGGCGTCATGATCGGATATATCTGTTCCGCGGTTACGGACTTTGTCGTTACCTTTGCTGATGACCAGAATATTGTGAACCTTCATCACTGGTCGCTCGGCAGCTTCTCCGGAATCACCTGGGAGAATGTCGGCGTGATGACGGCGGTCGTACTTCCGGCGCTTCTTGGTGCTTTCCTTTTAAGCAAGCCGATCAGCGCCTATCAGCTTGGTGAAGTCTACGCGCGGAACATGGGCGTCAATATCCGTGTGTTCAGGATCCTTCTGATCCTGCTTTCCAGTGTTCTTTCCGCCTGCGTAACCGCCT
>CAMVNR010000113.1 GCA_947168905.1 uncultured Lachnospiraceae bacterium | reverse complement strand
GTGCACCGGCAATGCTTCTATCAGTCATCGACAGGAAGCTGCATTACGAAGGCCGTGAACTCCATAAGGTCAATACCCGTACCTTCAGGGCCAGTCAGTACAACCATGTTTCCGACGAATACATCAGGAAACGCCTGTCCAGGCGGCATAACATCATTGACGGCAGATGGATACAACGGGATCTGTACTCCGCGTTTCTGCTGATGAACAGTAATGCAGCCCTTGACCACGCAGACAGAGACCTCTGTCAGAAGACATACGAAATGTTTCTCGTAAACCACGATCACTGTATAGCTGATCTCACAGATGGCAAGCATAAACTATTAAGCTCGTTCGGAATATGCCGTGGGGCTTAACCAAAGAAACAGGGTTCGACTGGATCCTTCCGCGCTAAACAACCGCTTGTGTGTTTGCGGTAAAATTCCCACAGAAGGGACACCGGCTATAACAAACGGATGAGTGTACAGAAGTAGCTGATGCCTGCTGAATCAGCAAATCAGATATAGTACACAGGTTCTAAGTGATGCCGGTCAATCCCGGGAACCTGCTGGAGCTTGCTCCTGCAGAGCAGTCAGAATGGTGCAAAAAAAGGAGAAACCGCTTATGATACAGCCATTTGATCCCCTCTTACAGAAATATCCCTCACAGCGTTTCCCAGTCTACGCGTCCGGCGGAATGGTATGCTGTTCGGCGCCGATGGCGTCGGCTGCCGGCCTTGAAGCACTTCGCGCCGGCGGAAATGCCTTTGATGCAGCTGCTGCCGCGGCCGCTGCGCTCACTGTCATCGAGCCGACAGACAACGGCCTCGGGGCGGATGCTTTCGCGATCGCCTGGTCGGCAAAAGACCGCCGGCTTTACGGGCTGAATTCGAGCGGTCCGTCCCCGATGGGCATATCCGCCGAAGCGATCCTGACGGCGGGCAGGGATGATCACGGCAAAATGCCTGCGCTTGGCTGGACACCCGTGACGGTCCCCGGCGCTGTAAAAGCATGGAAGGAACTGACAAACCGCTTCGGGAAACGAAGTCTTCAGGAGAATCTTGCCCCTGCGGTTCATTATGCCCGGGACGGCTACGCCTTGTCTGCAAACATTGCATCGAACTGGCAGAACGCCCTGAAGATTTACCGAAAGACACTGCAAGAGCCCTGCTTCGATGCCTGGTTCGATACCTTCACCATAAACGGAGAAGCTCCGAAGGCCGGCGATCTTGTCCGGCTTCCGGACCACGCAGATACGCTGGAGCTTATCGGTAAAACCGATTCCGACGCTTTCTACCACGGGGAACTGGCGGACAGAATCGACGCCGAAAGCCGGAAATGGGGCGGATTCTTAAGGAAGTCCGACCTGGAAGCCTATGAGGCGGAATGGGTCGAGCCGATCCGGGTCTCCTACCGCGGCTACGAAGTCTGCGAAATACCGCCGAACGGCCAGGGCATCGTCGCGCTGATGGCGCTGAACATCCTGAAGGCTTTCGAATTCGATGACCCGGACAGCGTCCTGACGAAGCACCGCCAGATCGAAGCGCTGAAGATCGCCTTTGCCGACGCGCTCCATTACGTGACGGACCCGCGCGACATGTCAATCGATTACCACCGGCTGCTCGACCCGGCTTACGGGGACCGGCGCGCCGCCGAAATCGGTGAAAAAGCCCGTATCTATACTTATGAAACACCCCCGAAGAGCGGCACAGTCTATCTCGCTGCCGCAGACTCCGAGGGAAATCTGGTTTCATATATTCAGTCCAATTACATGGGCTTCGGCTCCTGCATCGTCATCCCCGGCACCGGCATCGGCCTGCAGAACCGCGGCGCGGATTTCTCCCTGAATCCCGCCGACGCCAATTATATCAGGCCCGGCAAAAGGAGCTACCATACGATCATCCCGGCCTTTCTCATGAAGCACGGAAAACCGGTCGGCCCCTTCGGCGTCATGGGCGGCTATATGCAGCCGCAGGGCCATGTGCAGGTCGCGATGAATACCATCGATTTCGGCATGAACCCGCAGCAGGCGCTCGACGCGCCGCGTTTCCAGTGGATGCGCGCAGGAGACGTCACGGTCGAGCCGCGCTTTGACCCGGCGCTCATGCAGGCGCTGTCAAGGCTTGGCCATGACATCCGCCTGGATCAGAATGTCGGCTCCTTCGGCCGCGGACAGATGATCGTGCGTCTTGAAAGTGGTGTCCTCATCGGCGGAACAGAGTCGCGGACCGACAGCAACATTGCCTGCTTCTGACAGGCTTATAAAGTGTCCTGCAGTCCTCACGGCTCAGGGTGTCCAGGTAAATATGCTCTCCTACCAGTCTCATCTTGAAAAATCCTCCTGGTTCGTACTGTCGGCGGGAACTGTTTTAAGCGCTTTGTGAAGCGCGTTCAGCACCCGTTTCTTATCAAGGCTCCAGAGCGGCGCGATCAGCGTCCTGCGGTTTCCGTCGCCTGTCATACGGTGGATGCAGACACTGTCCGGCAGGCGCCGCACACACGCCGCAATAAGCGCCGCATATTCTTCCAATTCAAGCGCATCAAACCGTCCCGCTTCATATTCCGCCGCAAGATCCGTGCCCTTCAGGACGTGCAGCAGCTGCAGCTTCACGCCCTGCACGCCGGATTTTCCGACGTAATCGACGCTTTCCAGCATATCCTCCCTGCTTTCCCCGGGAAGCCCCAGGATCAGGTGCGTAATCGTGTAAATTCCCGCTTTCCGAAGCTTTTTTACCGCCTCGTCATAGACCGAAAGCGGATAGCCTCTGCGGATGTATTCTGCCGTCCTTTCATGGATTGTCTGAAGCCCGAGCTCCACCCAGACCGGCTTCACCCGGTTCAGCTCCGCAAGCAGGGCAACCACCTCATCCGGCAGGCAGTCCGGCCGCGTCGCGACAGAAAGGATCACGACATCCGGATGTGAAATCGCTTCCGTATAAAGCGCCCTCAGTCTGGAAACCGGCGCATAGGTATTCGTAAAAGCCTGAAAATAGGCAATATACCGGCCGGCATCCTTCGGCATTTTCGCCTGCACGCGCGCTTTTCCGTGCTCGATCTGCTCCGTCACCGAAAGCCGCCGGTCCTCCGCGAAGTCCCCGGAGCCTTCGCCCGAGCAGAAGATGCAGCCGCGCGTCCCGAGTGTCCCGTCACGGTTCGGACAGGTAAAACCGCCGTCAAGGGCAATCTTATAGACTTTCGTCCCGTACTGCGCTTTCAGATAATCATTAACCGTATACATGCCCATCTGCTCCGGAATACCATGTTTTTCCTGCGGTTTTCCCCGCGTCTGCAGGGTGTTTTACCGCATCTTCGGATTTCCCCTCTCTACAGGATTTTCTCCGGCATCCAGCGAAGAAAATCGCCCGACACAAGCCGGTAGATGACGCCGTTTTTCTCTCCCATGATGCTGTCGTAAAAGCGGGACTCGCCGTGGCAGTGGGCGTAAACCACCTGCTCCGCCCGGTATTCCTCCGCAATCTTTGTAAAGGCGCTGTCCTTCTCGAGGATGTTCGTCGGCGGGTAATGCAGGAAGATGATATATTTACGGTATCCGGCCGCACGCGCCTTTTCGAGGCCTTCCATCAGCCGCTCCGCTTCCCGCTCAACGAGTTTTTCCGCGTGCTTTTCCGCCTTCTCGTCCCAGCCGGCAATTCTGCCGCGCCCGTCCAGGTAAAAAGGCCCCTCAAAGGTAAAGCCCTTTGTGCCGACCAGCGCATAATCTCCATATGCGGCATAATTGCTCTGCAGCAAAAAGAATTTTCCGCCGAAGCGCTCGTTCAGCGCCGCCGTTCTTTTCGCGTCCCAGAACATGTCGTGATTCCCGCGCGTCAGAATTTTCTTTCCGGGAAGCGCGGCGATATACTCAAAATCCTTTTCGCACTCGCCGAAATTCCGTCCCCAGCTGTGATCACCGACCAGCACGAGCACGTCGTCCGGCCCGATCAGCTTTCCGCAGTTCTTCACGAATTTCTCTTCATGATTTTTCCATACGCGATCCTTCATCTGTGCGCGGCTTTTCAGTTCCGACTGAAAATGCAGATGCAGGTCGCCAAGCGCATACAAACTCATAATCCGATTATTTTTTGGCCTTTTACAGCCACTTTTTCTTCTTAAACCACACGAGACAGCCCGCGATGATCAGCACGGAGACGATGAAAACCGCAGGGTAGGCCCACTTCCACTTCAGCTCCGGCATATACAGAAAGTTCATGCCGTACCAGCCGGCGATCAGCGTCAGCGGCATGAAGATCGAGGTGATTACCGTAAGGAGCGTCATGATCCGGTTCTGCTTCTCCGCAAGCTGGGACTGCACGAGGTCCCGCAGCTGCACGACGTATTCCCGAAGCGAGGTCACGCGGTCCTGAAGACGCATCACGCGCTCCGTGAAAAGCCGGAAAAAGCGCAGATTGTCCTGACGGAAGAAGCCGTTTTCGTTCTCCTCCAGCTCCTGTCCGAAGTCGATCAGCTGCTCGTAATGCACCCTCAGGTCCAGCAGCTCACCGCGGATATCGTTGATCTCGGTCGGATATTCGTCGGTCATACCGTGCAGGATCTCCTCCTCCGCCTTGTTCAGGCGGTGCTCCGTCTCCTCGAGAAGGCGCAGATCCGGTTCGATCATTTTTTCGAGCAGGTCGTAAAGGAAGCGCTCCAGACTCGGTCTGCGCCACTTCTTGGTGCGGCGCACGCTTTCCACGAGGTCCCTTACATAATTATCGTCGTCAATCAGCACAATTCCCTTTTCGTCCAGCGCAAAGGCGAAAATATTGCGCGCCCCGGAAATATTCGTCCGCTCCGGCACGTAAAAGGTGCCTGTCAGCGAATCATAATTGACGACCGCCTTGGTTTCGAGCACATTTCTCGAATCAAGCTCGATATCGATCGTCATGTCAAATATTTCACTGTTTTCCTTCCATTCCGTACTGCTCAGTATGGCAGCATACTGATATTTCCGGTCCCGGATTCCTTCTTCGCCGCAGGGCGTCAGAAGCTCTCTGATCTGATAAAAGCGCATTTTCCGTAAAAGCTCCTTCCGACAGCATGATAAACTGGTTTTATTCTACAATAATCCCCCTTCTTTGACAACCGCAACTTTTCCTCACTTCCGGGTCACGAAAAGCGCCCCGTCCTGAAGCGGAAGGAGCGCCTTCATTTTTCTTTTCCCGATGTATTATACTACGCCGCCCTGCGTCGCTGCCGAGGACTGGATCCTGTCCATACGGGCGTAGGAACCGCCGAGCGCGACGAGCTCCTGATGCGTGCCCTTCTCCGTCACGGAACCGTTCTCGATCACAAGGATCTGGTCGGCGTTCCTAATTGTGGAAAGCCGGTGTGCAATCGCGATAATGGTATGCTTTCCCGCTACGCCGGCGATGGCTTTCTGGATCTGCTGCTCTGTTTCCACATCAACCGACGCCGTCGCTTCGTCAAGGATGATGATCGGCGACTGCCTGAGGATTGCACGGGCGATAGCAACCCGCTGTTTCTGGCCTCCGGAGAGCCTCAAGCCCCGCTCCCCGACTTCAGTATCGTAGCCGTCCGACATCGCCATAATATCGTCATGGATGTTCGCAGCCTTTGCTGCCTCCCGGATCTCTTCCATCGTCGCGTCCGGCCGGGCATAGCCGATATTCTCCGCTATCGTCCCGTTGAAAAGGAAGGTATCCTGCAGCACAGGCGAAATATTCTTTCTCAGGCTTTCAATCGTTACATTCTGAATATCCTGGCCGTCGACGAGGATCCTGCCTTTCTGCGGCTCATAAAAACGCGAGATCAGCTGCGTCAGCGTCGTTTTTCCGACACCCGTCGGACCGACCAAAGCAAGCATCTTTCCAGGTTCACAGCAGAACGAAACGTCCGAAAGCACCGGTGCGCCTTCTTCATACTCGAAGCTGACATGGTCGAATTCAATCCTGCCCTGCACCTTCCGAAGATCCTCTGCGCCGGGCTTGTCCTTGATCTCATACGGCGCATCCAGGATCATCATGACACGCTCCGCGCCGGCCAGCGACTGCTGCATGCTCTCAACCAGGTTCGCAAGTCCGGTAATCGGCTGGTAAAACAGCGACAGGTATAACAGGAAAGCGACGATGGATTCCACGTCAAGGTTTCCGCGGTATGCAAGATAGCCGCCGAATCCGACAACGAGGATGGTTCCGAGCGAACTGATAAATTCGACAGAGGGATGGAAAACCGCACTGATTTTCAGCGCCTGCAGCATTGCGCGCACATGCTCAAAATTCTTTTCATCCACCCGTCCGGTTTCATACTCTTCCCGTCCAAAGGACTGAATTTCATGCACCCCCGAAAGGTTGTCCTGCAGTTTGCCCGAAAGCTCTCCCATTTTTTTCTGTGAAGTGCGAAAATAAGGCCGGACCTTTTTGGCAAAAATAACTCCGGAAATCAAAATCAGCGGAATCGGAGCGCAGGTGATCAGGGCAAGCTTCCAGTTGATCATAAGCAGCACGGTAAAGACGCCGATGAAGGTCACGACATTTGTGATCGTCTCCGGAATCATATGCGCATACAGAAGCTCGAAATCGCGCGTATCGTTCACCACCCGGCTCATCAGATCGCCGGTCTGCTTGTCATGAAAAAAGCCCAGATGCATGCGCTCCAGCTTATCATACACCTTCGTACGAAGATCTCCGACAAGATACCAGGCTGCTTTATGCGCAAGATAATTGCTCATAAAACGGAACAGAATTCTCAAAAGATACAGACCGACCAGGATAATGACAAGGGTTCCGATTCTTTTCAGACCCGCTTCATCCACACCGGCACTGACAATACCGGTCATTCTCGACAGCGCGCGCGGCGCAGCAAGGTTTACCAGCGTCAGCCCGAGCGTCGCCAGTATCGCAAAAATATAAAGGCCTTTGTATCGTATCGCCTCACGGCTCAGCTTCCATAACAGTTTCAACTTTTCGGTCCTTTCTCTGTATGTACATGAACCTGCTTTAATAGAAGTCTGTTTGT
>CAMVNR010000112.1 GCA_947168905.1 uncultured Lachnospiraceae bacterium | reverse complement strand
CGGTCGTCAGGTTGGAGAAGCGGTTCAGATCCTCGTCTATAAAACGCTCATAGTGGCCGAGGTCGAGATCCGTCTCCGCGCCGTCCTCCGTCACATAGACTTCGCCGTGCTGGTAGGGACTCATCGTGCCCGGGTCCACATTGATATAAGGGTCCAGCTTCTGCGCCGCGACCTTCAGACCGCGCGCCTTCAGAAGTCGGCCAAGAGACGCGGCCGTAATCCCTTTTCCGAGGCCGGAAACCACGCCGCCGGTAACAAAAATGTATTTCGTCATGAGACACCCTCCTTCATTCGAACTCCACAGTCGCCGGGGGCTTTGACGAAATGTCATAGACCACCCTGGCAATTTCCGGTATTTCATTCGTGATCCGCGACGATGCGCGCGCAAGCAGCTCATATGGAAGCCGCGTCCACTCGGCCGTCATGAAATCATCCGTTGATACCGCGCGAAGCGCAACGGTATAGCCGTAGCTTCTGGCGTCTCCCTTGACGCCGACCGCCTTCGTATTCGTCAGAACCGCGAAATACTGGTTTGGGTTCTCAGGAAGCTGTGCCTTATCGATCTCCTCCCGGAAGATCGCATCCGCTTCCTGAAGAATCCGCACTTTATTTCCCGTGATTTTCCCAATAATCCGGACGCCGAGACCCGGCCCCGGGAAGGGCTGACGGTAAACGAGCGCCTTCGGCAGTCCGAGAATCTCCCCGACCTTTCGCACTTCGTCCTTGAAAAGATCCCGAAGCGGCTCCACAATGCCTGAAAAGGCCATGCGCTCCGGCAGGCCGCCGACATTGTGATGGCTTTTGATCACCGCGGAATCGCCCCGTCCGCTTTCAATGATGTCCGGGTAAATCGTGCCCTGGGCGAGATAGTCGATTTTTCCGAGCTTTCTGGCCTCTTCCTCAAATACCCGGATGAATACTTCGCCGATGATTTTCCGCTTCTTTTCCGGGTCAACGATCCCGGCGAGCCTTGAATGGAAACGCGGCGCCGCATTGACGCGGATCAGGTTGAGACCGAAGCTGTCACGGAAGGTCCGCTCCACGAGATCTGCTTCCCCCTTTCGAAGGAGCCCGTGATCCACAAAGACCGCGACGAGATTCTCGCCGATCGCCTGATGAAGAAGAAGCGCCGCAACCGAGGAATCCACGCCGCCCGAGAGCGCAAGAAGCACCTTCTTTCCAGCAAGCTCCTTTCGGTATTGTTCAATCATTTCCTGCACATAGTTTTCCGGCTGCCAGTCTCCTGCCGCGCCGCAGATGCCATAGAGGAAGTTTTTGAGCATCTGCCTGCCGTACTCTGTGTGAGAAACCTCCGGATGAAACTGCAGGCCGTAGAGCCACCGCCGATCGTCCGCAATTGCCGCCGTCTTGCAGTGATCCGTGTGTGCGATGACCTGAAAGCCTTCGGGAATCCGGGCAACCTGATCCCGGTGGCTCATGAAACAGACCGACTGTTCCGGCACATTTGCAAAAAGCGGATGGTCGGAAGTGTACAGTGCTGTACTTCCGTATTCTCCCGCATCTCCCGCCGAAGAGACCAGGCCTCCCGCAAGATGCGAAAGGAGCTGGTCTCCATAGCAGATTCCAAGGATCGGAACCCCGAGATTCAGAATTTCCGGATCGAATGCCGGCGCGCCCTCTTCGTAGACGCTGTTCGGACCGCCGGTAAATATGATGCCGATGTACTTTGCCTCCTGGATTTCCTCGAGGGAAATCCGGTTCCATGCCCGGATCTCGGCATAGATCTTCTGTTCTCTAACGCGCCGGGCGATCAGCTGATTGTACTGACCGCCGAAATCAAGCACCAGAATCTTTTCCAAAACACACCTCCCCCTCACTTTCCGCTGTCGCCGTAATTGGAAAGCACACGCGCCGACGGATCATCGACGTCACAGCCCGCCCAGGATTTATTGGGCATCCAGAAATCCTTGACCATTTCCGCCTGTCCCCGATAGTATTTTTCAAAGATTTCCCGGTAGAGAAGCGACTCCTTCGTGAAGGGACGCGCAAAAGTGTATTTCATCCGCTTTTCTTCAAATTCCTGATCCGTGTACTGCTTTTCCGCATAATCCTTCAGATCGTCCACCATAGAATGCCCCACAGCGTCCGAAAATGCCGCTTTTTCACGCCAGAGGATCGAATCCGGTAAAATACCCGTTCCTTCGAAAGCGTGCCTTAAAAGGTACTTTCCCTTGCCGTAACGGTTCATCTTCAGTTCAGGATCAATGCGCATCACATATCGCACGAAGTCCAGATCGCCGAAGGGCACCCGGGCCTCAAGAGAATTCACGGAAATGCAGCGGTCCGCGCGCAGCACGTCGTACATATGAAGCTCGCGGACTCTTTTTTCGGCTTCCTTCTGGAAGGCCTCGGCATCCGGCGCAAAATCCGTATACTTGTAGCCGAAAAGCTCGTCCGAGATCTCTCCGGTCAGGATCACGCGGATATCGGTTGTCTCGTGAATCGCCCTGCAGACGAGATACATGCCCATGCTCGCGCGGATCGTCGTAATGTCATAGGTTCCAAGCAGGCAGATCACCTCCTGAAGAGTAGAAATCACCTGCCCGGGCGTCATAAAGACCTCGGTATGAATGCTGCCGATGTATTCCGCGGCTTCTCTTGCGTACTTCAGATCGATTGCGTCCTTTTCCATGCCGATCGCGAAGGTCCGGATCGGCTTCCGGCTCTGCTTCGCGGCAATCGCGCATACCAGGGAAGAGTCCAGACCGCCGGAAAGAAGGAACCCCACCTTTGCGTCCGACACGAGGCGCTTCTTCACGCCCGCGGTCAGCTTTTCACGGATCTTCCTGCAGGCGGTTTCGAGATCATCTGATGAAACCTGCGGCACTTCCGTCATATCGCAATAGCAGGTGAATTTGCCGTCCTTATAATAATGTCCCGGCGGGAACGGCATGATTTTCTCCGTCAGTCCGACCAGGTTTTTGGCCTCGCTCGCAAAAATCAGTTCGCCTTCCCGGTCATATCCGTAATATAGCGGACGGATGCCGATCGGATCACGGGCTGCAATATAGCTTCCCGTTTTTCCGTCATACAGGATGCAGGCAAATTCCGCATCGAGCATCTGAAACATTTCAGCCCCGTATTCTCTGTACAGCGGCAAGAGAATTTCACAGTCGCTGTCGCTTTGGAATGAATAACCTTTTTCCTTCAGTGCTTCTCTGATCGCGGAAAATCCGTAGATTTCTCCATTGCAGACCGCATAGCTTCCTTCCATTTCAAAGGGCTGCATCCCGGACGGGGTAAGTCCCATGATGGACAGCCTGTGAAATCCGAGCATTCCTCTTTTCATCCGCACGATTTTCGTATCGTCCGGGCCTCGCGATCTGGTCCTCTGAAATCCTGTAAGAAGCGCCTCCTCTTTCAGGACTTCACCGGTATATCCGAAGATTGAGCACATATTCCGCTGCCTCCTACTCCACGTCCTGGAGGGCGTCGTAGCCCTCTTCTCCCGTGCGGACCTTCACGACGTTCTCCACGTCATAGACAAAGATCTTGCCGTCGCCGATATGGCCGGTATAAAGCACCTTTTTCGCGGTCTCAATGACGTCGCGGACCGGGATCTTCGACACAACGATATCCACCTGAACCTTCGGCCGAAGGTCGGTTTCGACAGCGACGCCGCGGTAGAATTCCGTATGTCCCTTCTGCATGCCGTAGCCCATCACGTGGGAAACCGTCATGCCGGTAATGCCGAGCTTGTTCATCGCGTCCTTCAGGGCATAGAGCCGTTCTTCCCTGAAGACGATCTCCACCTTCGTGAACTTGTGTCCGTCCTTATCAAAGCTGGGCTCTCGCTTCACGGGAACCGCTTCTGCCGCGGGCACCGTACCGGTGACAGCCACAATATCTTCCGCGCTGCCGAAGGATGCATATTTTTCAACCGCCGGCATAAAATCCGCATAGGCACTCGGAAGGCCGTGTTCGCTGACGTCAAGACCCGCAAGCTCGTCCGCGGCATCCGCACGCAGGAAATTGATTTTCTTCAGCAGTTTAAAGAAACCGAACATCGTCACAGACGCCCAGGCTGCAACGGTCGCAAAGCCCAGAAGCTGTAAGCCGAGCTGCCGGAAATCTCCGGTGTAGAATAAGCCCCGGAGACCTGCGGGCGCATCCGGATTCGCGAGGAGTCCGACTGCGATCGTGCCCCAGATTCCGTTTGCGCAGTGCACGCCGACCGCGCCGACCGGATCGTCAATGTGGAGCTTCAGATCCAGCACTTCTACAACAGCGACAACCAGGATACCCGAAACAATACCGACGACGGACGCGCCGACGGCGTCAAAGGCGTCACAGCCCGCCGTGACGCCGACAAGGCCCGCAAGCGCCGCATTGAGACACATGGAAACATCCGGTTTTCCGTTTCTCGCCCAGGTGTAAATCATCGTGGTGCAGGTTGCGACAGAGGGCGCGATGGTCGTCGTAAGGAAGATCGAGGAGAGCTCCGAGGGTGTTGTCGCCGCGGCGCCGTTGAAGCCGTACCAGCCGAGCCACAGGATAAATACGCCGAGCGCTCCTAAAGGAATCGAATGGCCGGGGATCGCGTTGACCTTCGTGACCTTTCCGCTCTTGTCCTTCACATATTTGCCGATGCGGGGGCCGAGGATCGCCGCGCCAAGAAGCGCCGCGATGCCGCCGACCATGTGGATCGCGCAGGAGCCGGCATAGTCATGGAAGCCGAGCTTTTGAAGCCAGCCGCCGCCCCAGATCCAGTGTGCTTCGATCGGATAGATCAGTAAAGAGATCACACCCGAGTAGACGCAGTACGCGGAAAACTTCGTGCGTTCCGCCATGGCGCCCGAAACGATGGTCGCCGTGGTCGCGCAGAAGACCAGGTTGAATACGAAGTAGCTCGCGTCCGTGAAGCCTTCGGAAGGAGAGGCAATAAACTTCTTAAAGTGCGTGAAAAGCTGAAGATTCGGCAGACCGATCAGCCCGAAGAGCGCGTCCTCTCCCATCATCAGCGAATAGCCGAGGAGGGAAAATACCACCGTGCCGATGCAGAAGTCCATCAGATTCTTCATGATGATATTGCCCGCGTTCTTCGCCCTTGTGAAGCCGGTCTCTACCATCGCGAATCCGGCCTGCATCCAGAATACCAAAGCTGCCCCGATTAAAAACCAGAATTCCACTGTCATGATGTTTTTCCTCCTCTTGATTTTTCAAACAAACGTGTGTTTTTACTTCACGCTGAAAAGAAGATCCGCGTATGATGGATAGGGCCAGTAGGACTTGGCCGTCATGGTTTCGGCTTCGTCGACGGAGATGCGAAGATCTTTCATCTTCGGAAGCACCGTGTCGCGGATCAGTGCCGCTTCCTCCCCGATGCCGTCTGCCCCGGAAAGCGCGCATACGGCCTTCTTCAGATCATAAGTCTTCGTCATGATCTCGTCATTCAGTTCGGAAAGCCGTCTCACAACCGCTGTCTCGTAACCGCAGGCGATCGCGGGATCGAGCGCCTTCTTTGCTGACGCTTCCTTCGCGGTATCTGCCGCAAACGCCGCGATCGCGGGCGAAATCTGCTTCCTTGCCATATCGATCATCGTATTCGCCTCGATCGTCACGGATTTGCAGTAGTTCTCCAGCATGATTTCATAGCGGGAATGCATCTCTTCAAGCGTAAAGACGCCGTGTCCGAGAAGCATGTCGATATTTTTCTTCGTCAGGAAATGCTCAAATGCATCCGGCGTGGTCTTCAGGTTCAGAAGCCCGCGCTTCTCCTCGGCTTCCTTGATCCAGCTGTCGTCATAGCCGTTTCCGTTGAAGATGATCCTTTTGTGATCCTTGATGGTCTTCCTGATCATTTCGTGAAGCGCCGTTTCGAAGTCTTCCGCGCCCTCAAGTCTGTCCGCATAAACCTTCAGGCTCTCCGCCACCGCGGCGTTCAGCATAATGTTCGCGCAGGCGATCGAGTTCGAGGAGCCGAGCATCCGGAATTCGAATTTGTTTCCGGTAAAGGCAAAGGGCGAGGTGCGGTTCCGGTCGGTCGTGTCCCGGTTGAACTTCGGAAGCACGGAAACGCCGAGCTTCATCTGAGTCTTTTCCGCGCCTTCGTAGGGCGTATCGTTTTCGATCGCCTCAAGGACCGCGTTCAGCTCGTCGCCGAGGAACATGGAAACGACGGCGGGCGGCGCTTCATTCGCGCCAAGCCGGTGGTCGTTTCCGGCTGTCGCGACGGAGATCCGAAGAAGATCCTGATAGTCGTCGACCGCCTTGATGACCGCACAGAGGAACAGAAGGAACTGCGCGTTTTCATAGGGCGTCTCACCCGGCGACAGGAGGTTCTGCCCCGCGTCCGTGGAGATCGACCAGTTGTTGTGCTTTCCGGAGCCGTTGACGCCGGCAAAGGGCTTCTCGTGGAGCAGGCAGACCAGCCCGTGGCGCGCAGCCACCTTCTGCATCATTTCCATCGTCAGCTGGTTGTGATCGGTCGCAATGTTGGTTGTTGAGTAGATCGGCGCGAGCTCATGCTGGGAAGGCGCGACTTCATTATGCTCGGTCTTTGCGAGGATGCCAAGCTTCCAGAGCTCGTCATTCAGTTCCTCCATATAAGCTTCCACCTTCGGCTTGATCGCGCCGAAATAGTGGTCATCCATCTCCTGTCCCTTCGGCGGCCGCGCGCCGAAAAGTGTTCTTCCGGTGAATTTCAGGTCCGGCCGCTTTTCATACATTTCCCGGCTGATCAGGAAATATTCCTGCTCGGGACCGACGGAGCTTGTGACGCGCTTCACGCTGTCATTTCCGAAAAGCTTCAGGATTCTTAATGCCTGTACATTCAGCGCTTCCATCGAGCGAAGAAGCGGGGTTTTCTTATCGAGCGCCTGTCCGCCGTAGGCCGCAAAGGCCGTCGGAATGCAGAGCGTGTGCCCTTTGATGAATGCAAAGGAGGTCGGATCCCAGGCCGTATAGCCTCTGGCTTCAAAGGTCGCCCGGATGCCGCCCGAGGGGAAGGAGGACGCGTCCGGTTCGCCCTTTACAAGCTCTTTTCCGGAGAATTCCATAA
>CAMVNR010000111.1 GCA_947168905.1 uncultured Lachnospiraceae bacterium | reverse complement strand
GTACGTACGGTGGTGTGAGAGGTCGGCGGTCTAGCGACCGCCTCCTACTCGATCATTACGCTGGTTTTCAGAGCAGTTCTTCCGGCCCGCTGTACACGAGATAAAGGACAATTTCATCCTGGCCCTCCGGACTGATCGTCAGCCGCATCAGTGTATCGTCCTGAAGCTGCATCTTCACGGTAAGCGGCGTTTCTTCACCGAAGGACTGCACAAGCATATTGTCCCTGAATTCGAAGTCCGCAACTGCATCTCCGAAATAGTCTCCGCCAAGCGCAGCCTTCGTGTCTTCGATGTAAATGTCTGTATTCTCGCCGAGATCTTTTGCCGGGACAGGAATGCCGTCCACATCGACATAGGCTGAGACCCAGTAGCCGTAGAAGCTCCCCGGATCCGTCTCGGAAAGGACTTCGCCGGGCACATAATCGTGCACTTCCTCTCTTGTAAAGAACACATCCAGATAGTAGGATTTCAGCCGGTCCTCGTAGATGCCGAGCTCGTTGGTCTCACTGTCATCGAGGCGGATCAGGCCCTGCTCCAGTGTCCAGGTTCCAGTCTCCGGATCTCCGTACAGCATCGGGAAACCGGCCGTGTAGGTTCCGTCTTCGGAAAGGGTCAGGCAGTAGGCCATTCCCTTAACGAGTGCCCACCAGTCGCCGACATACGCGGCTTCGGGCCTGGTCTCTTTTTCGGTCTCATCTTCGGTTTCTGTCTCGGTTTCCGTCGCTGTTTCCGTGGGGGTCTCTTCTTCAGTTGTCGTTTCAGTCTCGGTCGTTGCTTGTGCGGTTGTCGTCTCTTCTGTTTCCGACGGTTCCTTATTGCTGCGCTTACAGGACATCAGGGACAGTATCAGGACCGCCGCCACGAATAATACAAATATTTTCTTCATAAAGCGTACCTCACGATCAGCTGGTAAAGAATCACCACTGGCATTCATGCTTTGTCTCGACCACGTAGCCGATGCAGTCCGTGATCCTGAAATAGTAGGTATATCCGTATCTTGATGTCAGCCCGGACCACTTATTGTATACATCCTTGTATCTGTCGATCTTTTTGAATGTGGCCGTCATTATCTGGGTCTCTTCATTGAAGACAAGAGAATCCGGTTTGATGAATTCCTTTTCCCACTTCGTGTCTTCATACATGAAATATTTCGCGAGATCATCCTCGCACAGATGGACTGCCTGGATTGTATAGGGTCCGCCGCCGCCGTAGAAGTCGACTTCGATGGTTTTCTTTTTCTGTTCAACGCGCGTCACGCACATATTGATGGAGACGGTAGCTTCGTCACTGTAGCTCTTTCCGAGCGCGTTAAAGGGATCCCGGGCCCAGGGCTCATCGATCACCACCTCGCACATATAGGTGCCGGTGATTTTATCCTCGAGCGCGCCGCTCTCCTCAAGATACAGGATCCGTCCGTCAGCGACCCATTCCCAGCGGACGCCGGAAGCATCGCCGGATTTTTTGTACCAGCGGTACAGGAGCTTCTTATCCGCATAGGATTCCGAAAGCACCGCTTTGCAGGAAAGTTCAAAGGTATGCGGCAGGTTCGTCAGAGACTCTTTGGACAGCTGGAATCCGCCGCTTAGGGGCTGCTCGATGATCAGGGGACTGACGCCGCTATATTGCACCTTGATCGGTCTGGTCCAGTACTCCGCCCCGTTACTGTCCGTAAAACATGCGACAAAGGTTCCGGGCCTGTACGCTCTCATTGTCGCAGTCGTGTCGCTGCTTTCGCCGCCGGTTATACCGATAAAATCATGAATCCCGGTATTATACTCCAACAGTGTCCATTCGTAGGGCGCTTTGCCTCCTTGCAGCACAACATCGATCAGGGCAACATTTTCTCCCTCTCCGAATTGAACAGTTTCCGGGCAGGATAGGACTTGGAAATCATAATCACTGACATGAATCATGCGGGATCTTGCCCAGCGATCCTGGCTGTCCGTGATTTTGATATAATAGGTTCCTGCTTCCTCAACATGGAAACTGCTGCTGGTGCTTTCCTCCACCAGTTCTGCGTCTTCATAGTCGGTATCATCCCAGTTCAGCGGCTGTGTGTACAGTTCATAATGGAAGGGCGCGGTGCCTTCGCCTTCCTCCAGCTCTGCAAAAATATCGACGCCGCCTTTCGCAGGAAGCATGCAGTCCTCAGACTCCTTCCCGATAAAGAGCTCTCTGTAGGCCACCGAAAGCTCGATGCTGTTCCAGTCGCCGATCGAATCCTCCACATAAAGTGTCCAAAAACTCAGCTGATCCGTGCTGATTCTGAAATGCCACGATCCATCTGCGTCCTGCACCGGATCCTGATCTTCAAAGCGGTCTGCTTCAAAGGAGGACCAGTTTCCGTGATACGGCGGAGTTCCACCAGTAACCGTCACATCCAGCGCCGCAGTTTCAACCCCCGGAAGAATGTATTCTCCCATCGTCTCCGACAACAGCTCCAGCGGCTCCGCTTCGTATACCTTGATGGGCCGCGCGGTCGCCTTGTCTCCCTCAGCATCACTGACGACGCAGTAATATTCTCCGACCTTATCGACAGGAAGCGTGCTGATGCCCTTGATGGTCTCGGTCTGAACCTGCTCTTCCGCGCCTTCCGCATTCTTATAGAACCAGTCGTAGGTGTAGGGCTTCTTCCCGTCAATAGCTTCGCAGTACAGTTCCTTCTTCTCCGAGGTGGTAAGATTCAGCCTGTCAACATACTGATTGGTGATCGCCAGGCGATAACTCACCTTCGCCTCTTCACTGGTCAGCTTCTGGCCCGATTCGTCGGAGATAATGCAGTAATAATACCGGTTCCCTTTGGCATTGATTGTGGGGGAATCATTTCCCTCGACAACCTTGTCGTTCAGATTCATCGAGCTGAGCTGCTCGGAAATATTCGTCTCTGTCGGATCGTGGAATACCGAAATGCCGGTCTGTTTGAAGGCTTCCAAGATGATGCCCTGCGCCGCTTTTTTCGCATCCGCATACTGCTTCGCAAGATCCGTCAGCTCTTCCTGCGCCTTCGAGCCGAGTGCAGAAAAGGTGTCGGAAGTATCACTGACCAGATCCAGCGCGTCATAATAATGCCACTCATAGTGATAATTGCCGCTTCCGCCGCTCACTGCGACACTCAGCGGACAGCTGATCTTGTCAAGGCTTCCGACGCGGTAGCAGCTTCCGTCCTTCGGCTGCTCCGTAATCTCGAAATCCGGTCCTTTTCCGGCGGCATCCGGATACTCCAGATTCCGGAGTTTGCTGAAAAGGCTCGGTGCCGCAGCTATTTCCTCGGTATAGGTATGTGAATGGTCCCGCTCGCAGGTATAGGTGCGTACGCCTGGCTCAAAGCCGTGCGGCTCTGTCGTTACCGTTCCCGCATTCCACAGATGCCCGAGCGCCGCAATTGCCGTCTGATTCTGAAGAACGGCGCCGCAGACGGAACATTTCTGCCCGTCCGTAAGGCCCGGAGTCGTGCAGGTAGCGGGTGTCCCGGGAATCACGGCCGGGGTATGGCCTTTCGCGGGAATTTCCTCCTGGTAGCTGTGCGAGGAATCATTCAGACAGGTATAAACCTTCATCCCGGGCTGCGTACAGGACGGCTCTGCCGTCACAGTGCCGGTGTCCCATTTGTGGCCGAGAGCGGGGATGCTGCGCTTTTCAGAGGCGTTACAGCCCCCGTGATGCGTACGCGCGCAGACGCGTGTTTCTTCTCCTTCTGCCTCACAGGTCGGCGCCTTCGTCTGTACCCAGTCCTCCCATTCATGTCCCAGTGCAGCAATCTCTTCTGTAATCTGTTGCCCGCAGCGCGCACATTGATATGTGATGCTTCCTTTTTCGGTACAGGTCGGCTGAATCACCGAATCAGAAAGAGGTTCCCAATCATGTTTTCCGTCCGCTGAGCGGCCGGTGCACCCCTCTTCGGAAGGCTCTGCATGGACCCCTTTCGGGATCATAAAAGCCAGCAGGAAGAGAAGGAACAGGATGCCTGAGATTTTAATCCCTTTTTTCATATCTTCCGTCTCCTTGATGAATAATAGCTTTATTTCCCGGATCTTGTGCTCCGGGACGGTTCTTACCAGTAAAGACATGAATAAGCTGCCTCGGGTTGCAGTGTCTTTCTGTATTGTACTATATCAGAAAGATTTTCTTTTTTCAATGGAATGAGCGCAGGCGCATACAAATTCTCTTCTCGTCTTTAGCATGTTCAACAGAAGGTTCCGGGAATGAAAAACTGAATAATTACCACAGAGAATCGGTAAATCCGTTCATTTATGGGAAGATTTACCGATTCTTTTTTGAAGCCGCGAAAAACCTTGATTTTCGCCGGTGTCTGGGCTATAATCCGTGATATATGTGGAAGAGTACCCATTAACAGGAACAGGATGAAGAGAGTATGGCAGAAGTACGTATCCAGCCGATGACGATCGGAGATTATGAAGATGTGCGCGCGCTCTGGATGAGCATCCGGGGCTTCGGCATCCGTGCGCTTGACGATTCGAGAGAAGATATCGAGCGGTTCTTAAGGAGAAATCCGACAACGAGTGTGGTGGCGGAATGCGACGGCCGAATCATCGGTTCGATTCTCTGCGGCTCCGACGGCCGCCAGGGTTCTTTGTACCATGTCTGCGTCGCCCGGGAATACCGGCGGCAGGGCATCGGGACGCGCATGGTCGGCTTCTGCATGCAGGAATTAAAGAAGATCGGCATCAACAAGGTGGCGCTCATCGCTTTCAAGAATAACGAGGCGGGCAACGCGTTCTGGACAAAAATCGGCTGGAAGATGTCGAACGCGAATTACTACGAATTTACGCTGAACGAGAAGAATATCACAGAATTTATCGAGGCCGGAGAATAACATTATGAAGAAGATTACAGGCGGTGTAACATCGGCGAAAGGCTTTGCGGCGGCTTCGGCGGCTGCAGGCATTAAATACGAAAACCGGACGGACATGGCGATGGTCTTTTCGAAAACGCCGTGTACGGCAGCCGGGACATTCACCAGCAACATTGTCAAAGCGGCGCCGGTACTCTGGGACCGGGAGATTGTGAAGAGCGGCGCGCCCGTTCACGCGGTGATCGTGAATTCCGGCATCGCAAATGCCGGAACCGGAAAGGAAGGCATGGAGATCTGCCGGAAAACAGCAGGCTTTGCATCCGGACTGATGGGGATTCCGGAGGAGTCGGTGCTGATCGGCTCGACGGGTGTCATCGGAATGCAGATCCCGATCGACAGGATTGAACACGGTATCCGCATTCTCTTTCCGGCGCTGTCTGACAGCGCCGAAGCAGGAACCGCTGCCTCGAAAGCGATTATGACCACCGATACCGTAAATAAGGAATCGGCTTACGAGATCGAACTTCCGGCAGCGGACGGGGAGGGTACGGTAAGGGTCACGATCGGCGGAATGGCGAAGGGCTCGGGCATGATTCATCCGAATATGTGCACGATGCTGTCCTACGTCACCACCGATGCCGCGATCGAGAAAAGCCTCCTTCAGAAGGCGGTCAGTGAAATTGTTTCGGATACCTTCAATATGATCTCGGTAGACGGAGACACCTCGACGAACGACACGCTTCTCGTGCTCGCAAACGGAGAGGCAAAAAACCGTATCATTACCGCGGAGGACGAAAGCTACGCCGTCTTTTACGGCGCGCTCTATACACTCCTAAAGGAGCTCGCGATGAAGATGGCATCGGACGGCGAAGGCGCGACAAAGCTGATCGAGTCCCAGGTCGTCCACATGGATACCGTGGAGAATGCAAAAATACTGGCGAAATCCGTGATTCAGTCGAGTCTCGTAAAGGCGATGGTATTCGGAAGGGACGCGAACTGCGGACGGCTTCTGTGCGCGCTCGGCTATGCCGGCCCCGAATTCAACCCGGATACGGTTGAAATCCGGATGATCGGAAAGGACGGTTCCGAAATCCTGTTCCTAAGCGGCGGAAAGGTGCTGCCCTTCGATGAGGAGAAGGCGCTTTCCATCCTTTCGGAGGACAAAGTGACCTTCGTTTCCGACATGAAAATGGGGATGGCTTCCGCAACGGCCTGGGGCTGCGACCTGACCTATGATTACGTAAGCATTAACGCGGATTACCGTTCCTGATGCGAGATAAAGAAAAGTCGTTCATAAACATAAGAAAAGGCGGTACGAAAAGCCCGGATCATTTTTAAGGAGACAAGCATGGCAAACCATATCGACGAAGCACAGGCGAAGGCCGAGGTTCTGATAGAGGCGCTGCCCTATATCCAGCAGTTCAACCGGAAAATCATTGTCGTGAAGTACGGCGGCGCAGCGATGACCGATCCGATGCTGCAGCTTTCCGTCATCAAGGACGTGACGCTTTTAAAGCTCGTCGGCTTCAAGCCGATCATTGTCCACGGCGGCGGAAAGGCAATTTCCTCCTGGGTCGCAAAGACGGGCAAGGAGGCGCAGTTTGTGAACGGCCTTCGGGTAACCGACGCGGAAACGATGGAAATTGCGGAAATGGTGCTCGGAAAGGTCGGAAAAGACCTGGTGACAATGGTGGAGACGCTCGGCGTCAAGGCGGTCTCCGTCAGCGGCAAGGACGGGCAGATGCTGAAGGTGAAGAAGAGGCTTTCGGGCGGGCAGGATATCGGCTTTGTCGGTGAAATTACAGAGGTCAATCCGAAGATTCTGTATGACCTTCTGGAAAGAGACTATCTGCCGATCGTCGCTCCTGTGGGGCTTGACGGCAATTATAATACCTATAACATCAATGCGGACGAGGCGGCACAGAAAATCGCGTCCGCGGTCGGCGCAGACAAGCTCGTGTATCTCACGGACGTCGAGGGGCTGTACCGCGATTTCAATGACAAAGCAAGCTTTATCAGCAGGATCAGCACGAGAGAGGCGGAGGAGCTGATTTCGGGCGGACTGATCGGCGGCGGAATGCTTCCGAAGCTTTCAAACTGCACCGACGCCATCAAGGGCGGCGTGAACCGGGTGCATATCCTGGACGGGCGCGTACCGCACAGTATTCTTCTGGAAATATTCACCGACCAGGGCTTCGGAACCATGTTCTACAAAGACAACAAGGACCTCTGGACGAAAGCAGCGGAAGAAGAATAAAGTCCAGCGGTGAAATGTCAAGCCCCAAATGAAGAGAAATCACATATGTTTTG
>CAMVNR010000110.1 GCA_947168905.1 uncultured Lachnospiraceae bacterium | reverse complement strand
TCCAGACGTGTGATCCGTGAGATTGAGGGCGAAGAGGGGCTGAATCACCTGGAGGAATATGCGGACGGAAGGACGGAAAGGGGCAGAAAGCTTCGGGAAACCATCTGCAAGAAGCTTCATTTTGCAACGCTGGAGTTCCAGACGCTGGACGGCGTGATCGAGGCCATCGGCCTTCCTGAATATGAACTCTGTACCTACTGCTGGTCGGGAAAGGAATAAAGGAAAATGAATACGAATTCGAGATCAGAGTCCTACGCGGCAGCCGGCGTCGATATTACCGCCGGATACCGTTCTGTGGAACTGATGAAGGAGCATATCAAAAAGACAATGACCGCCGGAGCGCTCTCGGATCTTGGCGGGTTCGGCGGACTGTTCGAGCTGGATCTTACGGGAATTGCAAAACCGGTGCTTGTTTCCGGAACCGACGGCGTCGGCACCAAGCTGAAGCTGGCATTTCTTCTGGACAAACACGATACGGTCGGAATCGACTGCGTGGCCATGTGCGTGAACGATATTATCTGCTGCGCCGCGAAACCGCTGTTTTTCCTGGATTATATCGCCTGCGGAAAGAATGTTCCCGAAAAAATCGCCGAGATTGTAAAGGGTGTGGCTGAGGGCTGCGTACAGGCGGGCGCGGCATTAATCGGCGGGGAAACCGCTGAAATGCCCGGCTTTTACCCGGAAGACGAATACGACCTTGCGGGCTACTCGACGGGCGTTGTCGATAAGGACAAGGTCATCGACAACCGGAAAATGCAGGAGGGCGATATTGTGATCGCGCTTCCTTCATCAGGCGTGCATTCGAATGGCTTCTCGCTTGTAAGGAAAGTTTTTGACGTGGAAAACTGCGACCTCACGGCACCTCTTGACGAGCTTTCGGGAAAGTCTCTCGGAGAGACGCTTTTAACGCCGACGAAAATCTATGTAAAGCCGGTTCTTGCGCTCCTTCAGGAAGTCGAGGTCCGGGGCATCTCCCACATTACGGGCGGCGGTTTCTATGAAAATATTCCGAGAAGCATTCCGGAGGGGCTTTCTGCCGTCATCAGAAAAGACGATATTCGCGTGCTTCCGATTTTCAGTCTCATTCAAAAGGCCGGCAATATTCCCGAACGCGATATGTTCAACACCTACAACATGGGGGTCGGCATGAGCATTATCGTTCCCGAAAAAGACGCCGAAAAGTCGCTGGAGATTCTTAAAAAGAACGGTGAGGACGCCTATATCATCGGACGGATTGAGGCACGGGAAGAAAGAATCGTTCTGGTATAAATGAAAATGATGAAAAATTTTGTAAGCGGGATTCTCTCCGGCATCATGGTGTCGATCGGCGGAGCTGTTTTCCTTATGTGTGAAAACCGGATCGCGGGCGCTGTGCTTTTTTCGGTTGCACTTCTTTCCATCTGCTTTATGGGATATTCCCTGTACACCGGAAGAATCGGCTTTATGACCGAAAACCATGGGAAAGAAGACTGGTCGAACCTGATGCTCGGACTGCTCGGCAATATCCTCGGGACCGTTATCTGCGGCCTTTTGATGAAATATGCGATCCCTGCACTCCGCGAAGCTGCGAATGCCGTTTGTACGTCAAAGCTCGCTCAGCCCTGGTACGGGACTCTGGTGCGCGGTTTCTTCTGCGGCGTACTCATGTATATTGCCGTCGCTGTTTACCGGATGCACAAAAGCACGCTTGGCATTCTGTTCTGCATCCCGGTATTTATTTTAAGCGGCTTTGAGCATTCAATTGCCGATGTGTACTATTTCTTCGCATCGGACCGCATCGGAATGAAAGCGCTCCTTTTTATCCTCCTCGTTATCCTAGGAAATTCGGCAGGATCGCTGGCAGTATCGTGGATGACGGGCTGTATTCGTATGTCTGACAATAAATAAGCCGAAGATATGCAACAATAAAACCATATGACGGGAGAGAAAAATCATGGATAATAAAACCAGTGTAGCCGTCCTTGTTTCGGGCGGAGGAACCAATTTGCAGGCACTCATTGATGCCCAGAACAGCGGACTTCTGCCGCACGCCGATCTGGAGCTGGTCGTCTCCAACGTCCGGGATGCCTATGCACTTGAGCGCGCGAAGGCAGCCGGTGCGAAAACGGCAATTGTGATTAAGAAGGAGCTCGGCTCACAGAAAGCCTTTGAAGAACGTCTTCTGAAGATCCTGGAAGCGCATGAGATCGATCTGATCGTCCTTGCGGGCTTCCTGAACATCCTCAGTGCGGATTTCATCCGGCATTATCCGAACCGCATCATCAATGTGCATCCGTCTCTGATCCCGAGCTTCTGCGGAAAAGGCTTCTATGGACTGAAGGTGCATGAGGCGGCGCTGAACTACGGCGTGAAGATTACCGGCGCGACGGTACATTTCGTGAATGAAGTGCCGGACGGCGGAAAGATCATTCTGCAGAAGGCGGTGGAAGTGCATGATGACGACACTCCCGAAACACTGCAGCTTCGGGTCATGCAGGAGGCGGAGTGGAAGCTTCTGCCGCAGGCGGTTGAACTCGTAGCCAAACAGCTTTATGATGAATACTATCAAGAAAGGAACTGACATGAATATTTACAAAGTTGAAAACATCGGCGATCTGATCCGGGACAACGCGTATGTCGGACGCGGTATTGTAGCCGGAACCAGCCCGGAAGGAAAGGCAGTCGCGGCTTATTTTATCATGGGTCGTTCTGTGAACAGCCGCAACCGTATTTTTGAAAAGACAGCCAATAATGAACTGTTCACCCGTCCCTATGACGAATCCAAAGTGCAGGATCCGAGCCTGATTATCTATGCTGCTTTAAGGCAGGCTGGGAATACGCTTGTTTTTACGAACGGCGACCAGACAGATACGATTGTGGAAGGACTTGAAAAAGGAATGAGCTTTAAGGAAGCGCTGGAGTCCAGATGCTTCGAGCCGGACGCTCCGAACTACACGCCGAGAATATCCGCTGCAGAATATCTCGGAAGCGAAAGGTTCAGCTATGAGCTCAGCATTCTGAAGAGTATCGACGCCGAAGGCACGGACTGTGCCCGCTATACCTTTTCCTATAACGCGAAACCCGGCCTCGGACACTTTATTCACACCTACGTTACCGACGGCAATCCGATCCCGACCTTCCAGGGCGAGCCGGAGCGTGTGGAAATCCCGTCAGATATTGATGAATTTACCGGAGACCTCTGGGATAACCTCAATGAAGACAACAAAATTTCCCTGTATGTGCGTTATACGGATCCTGTGAGCGGTGAATTCACGGACCGTCTGATCAACAAATACCAGTAAAAGGAGAATGACCATGAAAGAATTTGAACTGAAATACGGCTGCAATCCCAATCAGAAACCCGCGAAGATCTACATGGAAGACGGTTCCGAGCTTCCGATCCAGGTCCTCTCCGGACGCCCCGGATATATCAACTTTCTGGATGCTTTCAATTCCTATCAGCTGGTTCGTGAAATCAAGAACGAATTAGGCCTGCCCGCAGCAACCAGCTTCAAGCATGTCAGTCCGACTTCTGCGGCGGTAGGCACCGTGCTTTCCCCGGAACTGAAGCGTGCCTGCTTTGTTGACGATGTGAAAGGCCTGGATGATTCACCGCTTGCCTGTGCCTATGCAAGAGCCCGCGGAACCGACCGTTTAAGCTCCTTCGGCGACTGGATCGCGCTTTCCGAGCCCTGTGACGTGACGACCGCGAAGCTGATCCGCCGCGAAGTCAGTGACGGTGTTATTGCACCCGGATATTCCGAAAAAGCGCTGGAGATCCTGAAGAAGAAAAGAAACGGCAGCTACAACGTCGTCCAGATTGACCCGGATTATGTACCGGCCGCTCAGGAAAAGAAGCAGGTTTTCGGCATCACCTTTGAACAGGGCAGAAACAATTTCCGTATCAATGAAGAGCTTCTGTCCAATGTTGTTACCGCGAATAAGGACATTCCCGCGGAAGCGAAGCGCGACCTCATTATCGCGCTCCTGACGCTGAAATACACACAGTCCAATTCTGTCGCCTATGCCTATGACGGACAGGCGATCGGTGTCGGCGCCGGCCAGCAGAGCCGCATCCACTGCACAAGGCTCGCAGGCACGAAGGCGGATACCTGGTTCCTCCGCCAGATGCCGAAGGTGCTTGCACTTCCCTTCAAGGAAGACACGGCCCGCACAACCCGCGACAATGTCATCGACGGATATATTAACCAGAATGAAGAAGACGTCTGCGAAGACGGCATCTGGCAGCGCTATTTTACCGAAAGGCCCGAGCCGCTGACACAGGAAGAGAAGAAAGCCTGGCTCTCGACGCGGCAGAATGTCGCCCTCGGCTCCGACGCATTCTTCCCCTTCTCTGACAATGTGGAACGCGCACACCGCTCCGGCGTAAAATATATCGCAGAGCCGGGCGGATCGATCCGCGACGACGACGTCATTGCTGCCTGTGATAAATACGGAATTGCCATGGCCTTCACCGGCATGCGGCTGTTCCATCATTGATCCTTCTTAGGATCAATGATCCTTTAAGCGTACGGATGCGTAAGAAAACCAGCCTTTTTTACGGCACGCATCCGGCGCAGCAGATGAATCGGAGGGAAAAACCATGAATATAATGGTCGTCGGCGGCGGCGGAAGAGAGCACGCCATCATTAAGAGCCTGAAGAAGAATCCGAAGGCGGAAAAAATCTATGCGCTTCCCGGGAACGGCGGAATTGCTGCGGATGCGGAGTGCGTTCCCATCAAAGCGACCGACATTGAAGGCATTATCGAATTTGTAAAAAACAGCGAGATTGATTACGCGGTTGTAGCTCCGGACGATCCGCTCGTCATGGGACTTGTCGACCGTCTGGAAGCCCTTGGCGTTCCCTGCTTCGGGCCGCGAAAGGATGCCGCAATCATTGAAGGCTCGAAGGTCTTTGCCAAGAATCTGATGAAAAAATACGGCATTCCGACCGCGAAGTACGAAGTATTTACGGATGCGGCGTCCGCGTATGCCTATGTGGAAGAGTGTCCGCTTCCTACTGTTATTAAAGCAGACGGTCTGGCGCTCGGAAAGGGCGTACTCATTGCCGGTACGCGCGAAGAGGCCCGGGCAGCCGTTCGGGAAATCATGGAGGATAAAGCTTTCGGAAAAAGCGGTGATCAGGTGGTCATTGAAGAGTTCCTTGAAGGTCCGGAGGTATCGGTCCTCTCATTTACAGACGGAAAAACCATTGTACCGATGATTTCTTCCATGGATCACAAGCGCGCCGGCGATCACGATACCGGATTGAACACCGGCGGAATGGGCACGATCGCGCCCAACCCCTGTTACACCTCTGAAGTCGCATCCCGGTGTATGAACGAGATTTTTCTTCCGACCATACAGGCGATGAATCACGAGAACCGCCGTTTCAAGGGCTGCCTGTATTTCGGCCTGATGATCACCAAAGACGGTCCGAAGGTCATCGAATACAACTGCCGTTTCGGTGATCCCGAGACCCAGGTGGTGCTGCCGCTTCTCGAATCGGATCTTCTGACGGTCATGCAGGCCGTGACGGAAGAGCGGCTCAAGGACTGCCGTGTGAAATTCAGCAGGGACGCTGCCTGCTGCGTCATCATGGCTTCTGCGGGCTATCCTGTAAAATATGAAAAAGGCTTCGAAATCACGATTCCGGAAGACCTTGGCGATAAGGTATTTGTCGCCGGCGCGAAACGGTCGGAAGATAAGCTCCTGTCGGACGGCGGGCGTGTGCTCGGCGTAACGGAAATCGCCGGCACACTCTCTGAAGCGGTGGAAAAAGCTTACGCCGATGTGAAGCGCATTCATTTCGAGAATGCATATTTCAGAAAAGATATCGGCCAGAGAGCTCTCATGGAGGGATAATCATGGTTTACCGTGTTTTTGTAGAGAAAAAAGAAGGACTGCAGCTGCAGGCGGACGCGCTCCTTTCGGAAATCCGCAATCTTCTGCATATTGAGGGTGTTGAGCGGGTACGGCTTCTCAACCGCTATGACGCCGAGGACATCCGCGAGGATCTGTTCCGTGATGCTATCCGGACGGTTTTCTCGGAGCCTCAGCTGGATGACGTCTATGAATCGCCCGACTTCGGCAAAGCCGCTGTTTTCGCTGTCGAATACCTGCCCGGTCAGTTTGATCAGCGGGCGGATTCCGCGGCGCAGTGCATTCAGATCATCTCCACAGGCGAGCGTCCGCTGATCCGTACCGCCCGGGTTTATGCACTGTACGGATCGCTTTCCGAAGAGGAGCTTGCTGCTGTCAAAAAATATGTCATCAACCCTGTGGAAGCGAGGGAGGCTTCTCTTGAAAAGCCCGCCACGCTGAAAACAGCTTTTGATATTCCGACGGAGGTCCGTACACTGGAGGGCTTTATCGGGTATACCGAAGAAGAGCTTCGGGAGTTTATCCGCGACTACGGCCTGGCGATGGACGAAGCGGACATTCTGTTCTGCCAGCAGTATTTCCGTACGGAACAGCGGGATCCCACCATCACCGAGATCCGGATGATCGACACCTACTGGTCCGATCACTGCCGTCATACGACCTTCCTCACGATGATCGACCATGTGCGTTTTGAGGATGAGCTTCTGAAGAACGCCTGGGAGGATTATATGAAGGTCCGGGAAGAGCTCGGACGGACCAAGCCAATTTGCCTGATGGATCTTGCGACCGTAGCGGTAAAATACCTGAAGGAGCAGGGAAAGCTTGAAAAGCTTGACGAAAGCGAAGAAATCAACGCCTGTACCGTCAAGATCGAAGTGGAAGCCGACGGAAAGAAAGAGCCCTGGCTGCTGCTTTTTAAGAATGAGACCCACAACCATCCGACAGAAATCGAGCCCTTCGGCGGTGCTGCGACCTGTATCGGCGGCGCAATCCGTGACCCTTTGTCCGGACGGTCGTATGTGTACGGCGCGATGCGCGTGACGGGAGCTGCGGATCCGACCGTGCCGGTATCCGAAACCATTCCCGGAAAGCTTCCGCAGCGTACAATCGTTACAACCGCCGCTCAGGGCTACAGCTCCTACGGCAATCAGATCGGACTGGCTACCGGCATCGTGGATGAAGTGTATCATCCGGGCTACGTCGCGAAGCGCATGGAAATCGGCGCAGTGATCGCGGCAGCGCCTGCGGAAAATGTACGGCGTGAGGTAACTTCGGCAATGACCTGCAGGCGACCCTGACCTCGGACCACTTCCAGGACGTGG
>CAMVNR010000109.1 GCA_947168905.1 uncultured Lachnospiraceae bacterium | reverse complement strand
GTCAATGACCAGCACGACGCCGTTCGGTGTGCCGATATAGATCTGTGACCCTGCGTTCGCCATGGTTCAAATCCCTTCCCATCCGTTTTTTTTGCGGCGTCAGTATTTACTGACGACAATATTCACATGATAGCGGATGCCGGTACGCTGCCGGCGGATAATGAAATGCTCGCTGATACGGCGCTGAACGATGGAACAGTCTTCGCTTGTGGTATTCAGAAGAAGCACCAGATACTGTCCCTTGCCGTACCGGCACAGCGCATCTGAATGACGTACGGAAAACCGGATGGAATCACAGAGTCTGTCGGACAGCTCATCCAGCTGCGCCCCCTGGCGCATCGGGTTTCCTTTGGAGTCTACGACCGTACACAGCATCAGATATACCGACTGGCCGCCGCGCTCCATCATGCGCTGAACCATCTGGTAGATTCCCTGGAAAACAGGATAGGAGCAGAGGAGTCCGCCCTTCTCAGGATCCGATTCCAGCTCCAGCTGGTACTGGATATCATCAAGAAGCGCGTACTGGTGTTCAACCTGCGTCCCGAGCCGCTGCATCAGGTCCATCATCTTCTGGGAGGGCCTGAGGCCTTCGGTCCTCAGATACAGATCCAGCGTGTCGTCATAGAATTTCATCGCCTCTTCAAAGCGTCCGGTCGAAACCAGCGCCTCCATCGTCAGCGCTTCCCAGTCGGAAAGCTGCTGAAGCTTCGCGGCATAAATTCCCAGATTTTCCAGCTCGTGATAGTCGTAGAGACCGCGCAGCACCTCCGCGCATTCCTCTACATATTCTGCAAACAGCGCCCGGTAGCGGCGGGCTTCCTGAGCCACCCAGACCATAGCAATCTGGTTGGACAGAAACTCCCCCGTATACATATGGATCGCCTGAAGATAGTATTTTTTCTTTTCCTCGGGATCGGTGCTCTCACGGGCCAGCGTTCCGATCCGTTCGATCTCTTCTGCATCTTCCACCACCGGAATTTCATCCGTCCAGTGGAATACGCCCTTCTGGACCTCCAGATAATTGACATCCGGAAGCCCCGCTGCGCGAAGCTTTTTCTTCGCGTTGTACACGACCGAACGCGTAGCATGGTGGACGTCCTCAAGGTCCCGGTCTTCAAACAGAATCCGCTCTACCTGATCACGGCTGATCCCGTTCTTTCTGTGATGCAGAATAAGCTGCATCAGATAGGCAAACTGAGATTCACTGGTTCTGCCCTCGTTCGTAATAATCCGGCCATGATAGCGCAGCGCAAAATCACCGAACATCTGAACATACAGCACATCATCAGTCATAAAGCCGGTCCCTCCTTCTCGGGTAAAATGTCTGTTGTCCCCCGCCGCCATGCAGGAACAGCCCCTGACAGGCCATCATCTCTGAATCCTATTATAAACACATTTTGTCAAATTTGCCAACAAAAAATCAGAAAAAAAGTGTAAAAAACGGCTTATCCGAGCCGTTTTGCCATGTTTTCATAATAAACACAGGACAAAAGCGCCGTGTCCTTTGTGATCCTCCCCTCCCGGTACAGCTTCAGAAGGCTTCCGTCGGTGGTGCACATTCCGTCCTGCGCTCCTGCCTGCATCGCCGAATCCAGCTGATGCAGTTTATCCTCGCGGATCATATTCTGAATGGCCGGCGTGGATTTCAGGATCTCGAAGACGGGGATCTGTCCGCCGGAAACCGAGGGCACCAGCTGCTGGCAGACAATTCCTTTCAGAATCTGGGCCAGCTGGATTTTGACCTGCTGCTGCTGATTTGCCGGGAAGACATCGAGGATTCTGTTAATGGTATTGGCGGCGCTTGAGGTATGCAGCGTGGAAAACAGGAGTACGCCCGTTTCCGCCGCGGTCAGGGCAGCGGAGATCGTATCGTAGTCCCTCATTTCGCCGAGGAGTATGACATCCGGGCTCTCCCTCAGTGCGGAGCGAAGCGCCTCAAGGTAACCCGGAGTATCGATGGAAATCTCCCGCTGGGTGACGATCGCCTTGTCGTGCCGGTGGACATACTCAATCGGATCTTCCATGGTAATGATATGGCAGTCGCGGCTTTTATTGATGCGGTCCACGAGACATGCAAGCGTCGTGGACTTTCCCGTTCCGGCCGCACCTGTAATCAGTACCAGGCCTTTTTTGTTGTCGGCAAGCGAAAGCACCGACTCCGGAATGCCCAGTTCCTTCGGATCCGGCAGTCCGAACTGAATCACGCGGATCACGGCGGCGAGTGTCCCGCGCTGGCGGAACACGTTCACCCGGAATCGTCCGAGCGAGAAAATAGCAAAGGAAAAGTCGTCGTCCGCACCGGCATCCAGATTTACGCTGCTTCTGTTCGCCACTTCGTAGATCTCACGGACAAGAATGTCCACATTATCCGGCCGGAGCATTTCTCCCGGCAGCCGTTCCTGATGACCGTTGCATTTCAGTACGATCGGAAGTCCGGCGATCAGAAAGATATCCGCCGCATCCATTTCCACTGCTTTTTGAAGTATTTCCCGAATATTCATCCTAAGTTCCCCGTAGTTGGCTTCTGCGTCCGGAAAATCATTTTCCGTCCCAGAAGTTCAAATCCTTGTCTTCTTCCCAGTTGCGCACCATCCGCCAGCTTTTCGTGCTCACATCGGTACCGCTGACCGTAAATTCGATCGTCAGCGTCGTATCTCCCAGACTCAGCACATGCCTGCACAGATCTGTATCCGTCCCGTAAGGCGCGGCGGCCTCGGGGCCGGACATACGGACGGCCTTCTGAAGCTCCGCCATGAATTTCTGGCCCTCAGCCTCAAGCATATAGCGTTCACTGACCGTGTCGGCAAAACGCGCGGCCAGCCGTTCATCGGCGCCTGCCGTCGTAAACGTCAGAATCGAAAGCGTGGTCAGACAGATGCTGATCACCGTTAACAGGAGCGCAAGCGGCCCGAGTTTGATCGGAATGTCTTTCATCGCTTAAAGCCCTCCTTTCCGGCGGCGCTGAGCGGCAGGAAGTAAATACTCTCCTGCATGTACTGCACCGTGACATTTCCGGACGAGAAGCCCTCTGAATCCGTCTGCCAGTTCATTTCCAGCCGAAAGGCGCCGGCTTCGTCCGGTTCCATCCGTTCATTATAAACAGCGGTGAAGGAAGCATCGTTTCCTTTCAGGCTTCCTGACACATCTTCTTTTCCCGTATAATTCAGAAGCGAATAAAGCTCATCCGGTGTGCGGGCCGCATAGAAAGCTTCCGCGGCGTTTTCGGCAAGACAGACTGCCGTCGTCAGTGACTCCGCCCGGACACTCTTCTGTCTGGACACGGCAAATACGCGGCTCAGGACAAGGATAATCCCGATAAAGACCACGATCATCAACAGTGTCTCGATGTAAAACGCCGTTACAGGTCCTCTCTTTTTCATTCAAGGCCCTCCTTTCCTGAGCGAAGGGCAAAGAGACCGGTCCCCTGATCTGTCCGTACCTGCCAGATCCCCGGGCCGATTTCAGAAATCTCAAAGCGGTCCGTTTCGGCAATCACCGTCGCATCCCCCGCATCCGGCTCCAGCGTCAGCAGGCTGTAGTCTTCCAGGAGCTTTCCGTCGGAGTGAAAGATGCGGATCCCGAAGCCGTTTTCCTCCCGGATCACGAGCATCGGCCCGAACTCGGAATCCTGTACGCTGACAGCATCCGCTCTGTCGTTCGCTTCCGTGACAGCGGAAAGATAAGACAGAATCGCCCGTTCCCCGTTGTTTTCATTCTGGCTGTCCACAGTCCTAAGATACGTCACCGCGCCGAAAAAGACCAGCAGGAGAAACCCCACCAGAAAAAGTGCGGCGATTCCGATCGTAAAAATACCCATGGAAGGGACCTGTCTTCGTTTCATCAAAAAGCCTTTCTCACTTCACCTTAACGATCACCTTCGGCGGAAGGTTCGAGGCAAAGGCCTCATACCGGACATAAAAATCCTTCGTATTGACCTGCAGTCCGTAATTGTCCCGCAGATAATCCAGGTTCGGAGGATAGACCCCCTCAACCGCATAGCACTGCTTGGCGGAGCGCTCCACGGTCTTCTGAATGGCCAGTGCGCTTTCCTCATTCAGATGCCTTTTCGGAAGCATCACGAGAAGGAAAACCGCAGCTGCCAGAAGGAGCGTAAGAAGCACCGGGATCAGACGGAGCAGCGGATTTTTCTTTTTATCACTGTACATCGCATCACTCCCGTTTCATTACCCGACTGAATTCATCATTCCGATCAGCGGAAGCATGACGGAAAGGAGGGACAGTCCGACGGTAACCATCAGCACGCCCGAAAGGAGCGGATCGACAACCCCGACCAGGCGGTCCACAAGGTTTTGGCAGTTTTCCTCGAGGAGTCCGGTCAGCCGGGCGAGGACGTTCTCCATATTGCCGGAGCGTTCTCCCGCCAGGAGCATCCGTCCATAAACCGGCTCGAAAAGCTCCTCCTCATAAGCCGCCTGCGAGAAAGAATGCCCTTCCTCCATGTAGCTTAAGCATTTTTTCAGCTTTTCCTCCAGCGGGGCGCAGTCGGTCATCGCAATGGAGTCCTGAACCGCAATGTCCTGCATCTCACCGCTCGCGAGGAAGGTCGAGAGCGCGGAGGTAAAGCGGAACATGCCCATATTTTCCAGGATCGCATTCGTCGCGGGAATCCGGCGAAGCACCTTCTCCACGATCTCTTTCCGTCCCGTATTCCAGAGAATGAGCCCGGCAAGAAGCGCTCCTGCCAGAATCACCATGACTGCGAGGGCTGCCCAGGAAAAGACGTACGCCAGGCGGATATAACGGTAGGAGGACGCGGCGAGCGAACCGGTCATATTGTTGTAGACATCGGTGAATGCCGGAAGCACCATCGTCAGCATGACGATAAGGACCGCTATGATCAGAATCAGCATTGCTGCCGGATAGGTAATCGCATTCTTCAGCTTGTCGGTCAGTGTCTTCTGTTCGGTGTAATAACGCGAGAGGCGGAACAAAACGTCTTCCAATCTGCCGGACTGTTCGCCCGCCTTGATCATCTGCAGACAGTAATGCGGGAAGATGCCGCTCTCCTCCATCACAGCAGAAAGGCTCTTTCCTTCCTCCAGGCCGTTTTTCATCCCCAGAAGTCCCTGTTCAAGAGTTCCGCCGTCCTTATGACCGGAGTACAGAAGCGCTGCCGCCTCATCGGTCTGAATGCCGGACTGTATCATCATTGCCATGCTCTCGCAGAAAGCGCTGACGCCCAGATTGTCTAATTTTCTGCTCATTTGAACCCCTTTCGATTCCTGCCCGTCCTGTCAGTAGGTATATAAATCTCTGTAATTTGTTCCGTCGCCGACATATTTCATGGAAGCACCGCCGGCAGAAAAGGTCAGATCCAGCCGGTACCAGCTGTTCTTCTTTTTGATTTTGAAATCCACCGTTACCCAGCCGGTTTCTTCGGTATAGAACATATTCCAGGCGTGATAAAGATCATCCTCTCCGACATCTCCGTAAATCATCTTTGTCGGAATTCCCTGAGCCCTCAGAAGCGCCGCCGCGAGCGATGCATAGTCGAGGCAGATGCCGTATCCGGTTTTCAGCGTCTCATCGGGCGTCGCGGGAATGTCCGTCGAAGGATTCTCCGCCTTCTCGCTGTCATATTTGATATTTTCGGTCACGAACTTATAAACAGCCTTCACAACGTCAAGCTGCGTATTCGCGGTTTTCGCAAGCTCCCTGCTCTTTTTCACGACGCCGGAAGCTTTGTCGTACTTCACATAGTCGCTCGGCCGTAAATAGGGGCTGAATTCATCCTTCAGGCTTACCTCAAAGCTGCCGCTTCCGATCTTTGAGAAGGTCGTCCCGTCCACGTTTTCCCAGACCTTGTACTCGTACTTGCCGTCGCCCATCTGCAGCGGAAAGATCGATGGCGTCCCGTCAGGATCCGGTGTGTACATGTAGCTGCCGCCATCCTTCATGACCTGAATTTTGATCACAGCGTCCGCTTTCACCGAAAAGCCGACATAGCCGTCTTCGACTCCGCTTTCGTCTATTTCAATCTGTCCCTCTTTCGAAGCTTTTTTTCCCCGGTATTCCGACAGAAGCAGCTCCGGCGCGGCATACTTTCCTTTTTTGGAGGAGGCCGTCGGGACTTCTGCATCCTCGATCTCTGTCGAGTCTCCGGGCTCAGGCGCATGATCTTCGACGGCTGCAGAAGAGGAATCGGCCGGAACCCCACCGCAGCCCGAAAGCATGAGTGACAGTCCCAGCCAGATTGCTGCCATGAGGCAGATCAATGATTCAGTTTTCGAACCTTTCCTGATCATGCAGTCAGTTCCTTAACCTCCCCGCCAGAATGTTCAGCAAAGCGCCCGAAAGCGCAAAAATAAACAGATTGATTTTTCCTGCCGTGCTTGTGTATACAGTCATCAGGTCTCCAAGCAGGGGGAAATGCTTCCATACACGTCCGATTACATTGGAATAGGGAACCGGAAGTATGTCGTTTCCTTCGTTGTAGTCGCCTTTGGTAATCAACTCGCCTTCAACGACATGATTGCTGACGACACGGTGTACAATGACGCCCTCGGTTCCGCCGGTATAAGCGATCACTTCGTCCGCCTGAATCGAGGGAATATCCTCTGAGGCGATCCGGTATACATATACAATCGAGCCGACGGGAATTTCCGGCGTCATACTCTGTGAAGTGATGTTGTAGGCTTCCATGCCGAAAGCCCTGGGAAGCACTACAATCAGCGTAAGTCCGATGACCGCGAGAAGAATCAGTGTTCCGGCGATATTGCAAAGGGCGGGAATAATCTTCCCGCCCCTCGCTTTCTTCTTATTACCGGACAGTTTCGTAAGATTATCGTTGTCCATGGTTTCATTCATCTGATCTTATTCAGCCGTTCTTTTTCTTTTTGTTCTTCACCAGGAAGAGAATCAGAAGGATCAGGCCGGTCAGTCCTCCGAGAGATCCGAAAATGAATCCCGGATGCTTAATGAAGTTCAGAATCTTCTGAGCCGCAGAGCCGGTTTCCGGTTCCGGTACGGTCGATGCCGCCGGTCCGGAGGTCGGTTCAATCGTCATGGTCTCGGGGATGTCACTTGTAGCCTCTTCGCTGGATCCGCCTTCAGAACCGGTGGTTTCATTCTCTGTGCCGGAGGCCTCTTCGCTGCCGGACTCGTTCTCAGATCCGGAGGTTTCATTCTCGCCGCCGGAGGATTCGTTCTCGGATCCTGAGCTTGCGGGAATCTCATTGCCATTCTCGTCGGTCGCAGAGGTCGGCGGGATTTCATT
>CAMVNR010000108.1 GCA_947168905.1 uncultured Lachnospiraceae bacterium | reverse complement strand
AGTCTTCGGTATTCATTTCACACAGACTCGCGTCGACCCGCTTCTGCGACCGGATTATACTGATATCAGACGGAAGAATCTGCGAGGAAGGAAGCCATGAGGAACTGATCGCACGCGGCGGGGAGTATGCGGCGCTCTTTGAGGAGCAGGCGAAATACTACAGAGAGCACGCGGAAAGAGAGCGCGGCCGGGCGGAATCAGAGACTTCTGTGGGAGAGGAGGTGCGCGATGAAAGAAACTGAAAAAATCAGCTTCCCGGAAAGCCTGAAGCTGAACCTCCGGGCATTCCGGGTGATGTACAAGGCATCTCCGAAGCTTGTCCTCTCCTATATCTTGCACAGCTTCTTTACCGCGGCTTTCGTCTATGTGCCGATCCGTTTTTCGGCGCTCGTAATCAGCGCGCTGGAGGCCGGAGATCCGCCGGAAAAGATCCGTCTTCTCGTCATCCTGACGATCCTGGGGACGGCTGCGGGCGGCGTCATCAGCGCTTTTCTTTCGCGCTTCCGTTCGGTTTACATGGATGAAGGCGCCTACCCCGTCATCGATAAAATCTGGCAGGAAAAGGCGCTGTCGATGGACTTTGCCGTGGCGGACGATCCGAAAACACAGGCGCTGATGACGGAGATCAGGCAGTTCACAAACGGCGGCGGATACGGCATCTGGCGGTTTTTGCGGCTTCTTGAGAGCTTCACAAAGGCAGTGGCATCAACGCTTGGCGGGATCGTTCTCACGGTGACGATGTTCACCTCCCGTGTGACGGATCCGAAAACCGCAGTCTTCTTAAATCATCCGCTTGTGACGCTTCTCGCGGCAGCGGCATTCATTCTGATTGCTCTTCTGACACAGAAGATCGCTGTCTGGGCGGAAGAGTACTGGTATAAAAATGCGGATGAACACAGCGCCGGAAACCGGCTTTTCGGACATTTCGGCTTTATGGGAATGTCCCGCGACCGTGCGCTGGATATGCGGATTTACAATGAGTATCCGTTCTGTGAGCGCTGGATCGGGGATAAGACGCAGATTTTCAGCTCCAAAGGCCCCTTCGCAATCCTCTCCCGCGGCCGGGTCGGCCGGATGATGGCGCTTTCCGCCGCGCTCTCGATGATCCTGACGGGGTTTGTCACGGCTTACGTCGGATTAAAAGCCCTCGGCGGTGCCTTCGGAATCGGGCTTGTGACACAGTACACCGCATCGGCAGTCATGCTTTTTGTGGGGCTTTCCGAAAGCGCGGGAATCCTCGGAAACATGAAGGCGAACGCCTTCTTCCTGAAGAAGAATTTCGACTATATCGATCTCCCGGACCCGATGTACCAAGGGACGCTGACAATTGAAAAAAGAAGAGACCGGAATTACGAGATTGAGTTTAAGGATGTTTCCTTTAAGTACCCCGGCGCCGACACTTTTGCGCTGAAAAACGTCAGCTTCCGCTTCCGGATCGGGCAGCGGCTTGCGATCGTCGGTGAGAACGGCTCCGGGAAGACGACCTTTATCAAGCTTCTCGCGCGGCTGTACGATCCGACGGAGGGCGAGATCCTTTTAAACGGCATTGATATCCGCAAATATGATTATAAGGAATACCTGTCGGTTTTCTCGGTGGTTTTCCAGGACTTCTCGCTGCCTGCCTTAAAGCTTGGCGAAGTGGTCGCATCCTCTTCGGATTATGACAGGAAGCGCGCGGAAGACGCGCTTGAGCGGGCGGGCTTCTCGGAGCGGCTTTCGGAGCTTCCGTCGGGGCTCGATACCTTCATCGGAAAGGATTATGACGTTTCCGGCGTGGATTTCTCGGGCGGTGAGAAGCAGAAAATCGCGATCGCGCGTGCCATTTACAGAGACGCGCCCTTTATGATCCTCGACGAGCCGACCGCGGCGCTCGACCCGAAAGCGGAGGCGGAGGTTTACCGCCGCTTTGACGAGATCGCGGAGGACCGGACGACGGTCTTTATCAGCCACCGCCTTTCCTCCTGCCGTTTCTGCGACGAAATCGCGGTTTTCTCAGAGGGAAAGATCATACAAAACGGCACGCATGAGTCGCTTCTTTCGGATGCGGGCGGGAAATATGCCGCACTCTGGAATGCCCAGGCGCAGTGGTATACAGAATAGATACTTGCATTTTTCGTCTGATTTTAGTATCATAAGCAGAGAGTAAGGTTCTGCCCGGAAAAAGCGGATGGATAGAGCCGCGAAATCCGGGCAGATATTGATATAATGCTCAGCGCTATGAGAAATGCGAAGCATTTCGAATGGGGTGCTGAACAATTACGATGTAGTTACGAATCACAGACGAAGGAGAACCTAAATGCCAGAAAAGGGAGAAAACACCCGGAAAAAAGGGAGTCTTAAAAGGCGTGGGGAAGGCCTTGGAACCGGTCCTGTCGGAAACGGCCCGCGCGGCGACAAGGCAGGGAGCCAGCTGAATCATGGCCAGGGGACGCAGCATCAGCAGAGTCAGACAAGCCACCAGACGCAGCAGGGCTATACGCAGCAGTCTCATACCCAAAATCAGCAGAGTACCGGCGGATGGAATCAGGTGCATCAGCAGCCGAAACCGACAGGAAGCCAAAGCTTTAACCAGCAGCCGAAGCCGACAGGAAGCCAGAGCTTTAACCAGCAGCCGAAGCCGACCGGCACACAGAATCTGAATTCGCAGCCAAACAGCACCGGAGGGCGCGTGTCATCCGGCTTTGGCGGCTTAAAGCGGATCATTTTCATAGTGATCGCGATCATTGTCCTGATTATTATCTGGCGCTCCTGCCACGGCTGCGGCGGCGGTTCGAATACCGGCTATAACGACTATTCGACGGATCCGTACGTGCTGACGACCGCAGCGCCGTCTTCCTCGGCAAACCTGACAACGGCGGCCCCGGAGACGGAAGGATCGTATGAAACCTACGGCGACCTCTCGTCGATTCTGTCGGGACTCGGTCTCGGAAACATGATCGGCACGGCGGGCACCGGCTCCTATAATGCGGACGTTTCGCAGCTTTCTTCGGGAAGCAGCGCTTCCTTCAATACCTGGACGGATGCGAACGGCAATCCGACAGCGACGGGCAATACCAATACCCTGAATACCGCGACCGTACAGAATACACGCGCGAAATACACGACAATCAAGGGCGGCGGTCAGGATACCGTGACCATTATGGTCTTCATGTGCGGCACCGACCTCGAGTCCAATTACAAGATGGGCACCTCCGACCTGCAGGAAATGCTGAACTCGAACTGCGGCGGAAACGTGAACCTCATTGTCTATACCGGCGGCTGCAGGAAATGGCAGAACAACGTCGTGTCGAATTCGGTCAACCAGATCTATCAGGTGAAGAACGGCCAGCTTTTGCGCCTCTCGGACAACGCTGGAACCGGCGCGATGACCGACCCGAATACGCTCGCGCAGTTTATCCGGATCTGTGCTCAGAATTTCCCGGCAAACCGTTATGAGCTGATCATGTGGGATCACGGCGGCGGATCGGTTTCCGGCTACGGCTATGATGAGAAGCAGAAGAACCATGACACCATGGATCTCTCGGAGATCTCGCAGGCATTAAAGGCCGGCGGCGTGAAATTCGACTTCATCGGCTTTGACGCCTGCCTCATGGCGACGGCCGAAACCGCGCTGATGCTGAATGACTACGGCGATTACATGATCGCTTCCGAAGAGTCCGAGCCCGGCATCGGCTGGTATTATACCGAATGGCTGAAGCAGCTTTCGGGCAACACCTCGATCGATACCGTTTCGCTTGGCAGAAAGATCGCGGACGACTTCGTGACCCAGTGTGCGAAATCCTGCCGCGGCCAGGCGACGACGCTCTCCGTGGTGGATCTTTCCGAGTTTGCGGCAGCGGTTCCGCAGCCGCTGGCCTCCTTCGCGTCCAGCACCGCAAACCTTGTAGGCTCGGATTATCAGACCGTCTCTTCGGCCCGTTCGCGCACACATGAATTTGCGGCCTCCTCCAAGATCGACCAGATCGACCTGGTGCATTTCGCGAAGAACATGGGCACCGCGGAGGGCAGACAGCTCGCGGAAGCGCTGCTTTCGGCGATCAAATACAATACGACCTCTTCGGATGTGACGAATGCCTACGGCATCTCGATTTACTTCCCCTACCGCCGCACAAGCTATGTGGACAAGGCGGTAAAGACCTACAGCGCGATCGGCCTGAACGACGCGTACTCGAAGTGCATCCAGAGCTTCGCGGCCATGGGCTCCGCGGGCCAGATGGCGACCGGCGGCACAGCGGGCTATTCGAGCTCGCTCCTGGATCTTCTGGGCGGAGGACAGCAGCAAAGCTCCTCGGGCACGCTTCTTGACCTCCTCGGAGGGACATCGTCGTCTTCTTCCTACTCGAGTTCGAGCTCCTCTTCGGACCTGATCTCGGGACTTCTCGGAAGCTATCTTGGCGGCGGTTCGTCCTCCTCCTCGGGAAGCGGCTTAGGCTCGCTTCTTACGGGGCTTTCGGGCGACAATTCGAGCTTCCTTTTCGGAAGAGCGACAGAGGATCCGAACTGGATCGAAAACACCTCCGAATATATCGCGGACAACATGATCGAGCGTGAAAAGCTCAACTGGACGAAGAACGCGGACGGCGAAGAGGTACTTGCCCTGACGCAGGAGGACTGGAAGCTTCTGACGGATCTTCAGACCTCCGTCTACTATGACGACGGCGAGGGCTACATCGACCTCGGTACGGACCAGATTTATTCCTTCGACAAGTACGGCAATCTCGCCATGCCCGAGACCAAGAACTGGATGGCGATTGTCGGCACCGATGCAAACGGCGACGAAGTCGAACAGCCGGTGGCATACTACCTGGACAGCGTCGTGAGAAACGGCAGTTCCTTCACCCTGACAGGACGCGTTCCGGTGATCGTAAACAGCATTTACGAAGCCGGAAATGAAGCAAACGCGCAGGAAGTCGGCATCCGCGCGAACCTGATCCTGGTCTTCACCGACAAGAACCCGAAGGGTTATATTGCAGGCGTGCAGCCGGTTTACACCGACGGCACCGAGGTGGAAGCCAAGAATTACGACTTCATCCGCCAGGATGAAAACGGCAATGAGCTTCAGGTCGGATACAATGTCGATTTTATCTGCGACTACTACAACTATGACGGCGAATACCTCGACAGCTATATGCTCGGCGATTCGTCGCTGTCAATTGAAGCGGACACCGAGATCGTTCCTTACGATCTGGAGGAGCTGGGGCTCGAATACCTGAGCCTGATGTACCGCTTTACCGATATTTACAACCAGGTTTACTGGAGCGAGGCGACAAGATGAGAAGGGCAGGCGTACTCTCTGCGGTTTTTTCCCTCCCGGGGCGCTACGGCATCGGAGATTTCGGAAAATGCGCTTATGAATTCATTGATATGCTTTCGGAAAACGGGCTTACGGTCTGGCAGGTGCTGCCATTAAACCCGATCGGCTACGGAAATTCTCCTTATCAGCCGTATTCCTCGGAAGCGGGTGATACCGTCTATATTGATCTCGACGGGCTGTACAGGGAGGGGCTTCTTTCCGCCCTCCCGGATGCTTACGAAGGCGATTCCAAAAAGGTGAACTACGAGGAGGTCCGGGCGTACAAGCAGCCTTATTTTGAGGAGGCGTACCGGAACTTTAAGAAGGATGCGGCCTACGAAGCCTTTATCGCGCAGGCGTGGGTGTACCCTTACGCGGTCTTCCATGCGCTGAAGGAAAAGAACGGCGATCTTCCCTGGAATGAATGGCCAAAAGAGGACCAGGAATGGATTCAGAACCGGGAAGAGAATTCGGAGGTGCTTTCGGGGCTTTCGGACGCGATCGGACTCGAAATGTTCCTGCAGTATGAGTTTTATGTACAGTGGCAGCGGATCCTGGAATACGCACATGAAAAGGGCGTACGGATCATGGGCGACATTCCCTTCTACGTCGGTCAGGACTCTCTCGACGTGTGGGCGAATCAGGACGAATTCCTGCTCGATCCGGACGGCTATCCGGGCTTTGTCGCAGGCGTTCCGCCGGATTATTTCGCGGCGGAAGGACAGCGCTGGGGAAACCCGATCTACGACTGGAAGCATATGGAGGAGAATGATTTCGCCTTCTGGAAGAACCGGCTTCTGTATACCGCGAAGCTCTACGACATGATCCGGATCGACCATTTCCGGGCCTTTGATACCTACTGGAAAGTGCCGCGCTCCTGTCCGACGGCGATGGATGGCGCATGGATCGAGGCACCGGGCTACCGGTTCTTTGATGAAGTGCTGCCGCTTCTTTCGGGCACGGAGATCATTGCGGAAGACCTCGGGGAGATGCGTCCTGAGGTATATGAGCTTCGTGACCATTATCAGTTCCCGGGCATGAATGTCCTGCAGTTTACGATTCTCGACCCGAAGTTCAGAAGCCGCGAAAATATGTTTGTCTATACCGCCACGCATGACAATGACATGACAAAGGGCTGGTATCAGACGCAGACTCCCTTGGAGCAGCGGAAGATTCAGATCGCGCTTCTCGGGCTGGAGAAGGAAGAGGAAGAGAGACTGAGGAAAGAAGAAGCGTGGCTTCGCGCGATTGAGGAGCTGAAGGTCTTAAGAGAAGAGATCCTTACGGCGCCGGCTTCGGAAGTTCCGGCAGGGACGCTTGAGCGTCTGCAGCAGCTTTCTGTGATCGCAAACGAAGCTCCGGAACCCGCGATTGCCGCGAACGGCCGCATCCGGCTCCCGGGCGGCGTCTCACCGATCCCGGAAGAGGAAATATCCTGGGCATTCATTCTTCGCGCATTGAAGAGCGGAATGGATACCTGCATTATTCCCTGGCAGGATATCCTCGGGCTCGGTTCGGAAGCCCGCGTCAATATCCCGGGACTCGTGAATACCGAGAACTGGCGAAGCAAGATGAAAAATTACACAGCCTTTGCCGCAGCGGTTGCACGATACGGCAAAGCCGCCAAAGAAGCGGGACGCTGAGCAGTGCTTCCTGTAAGCGTCAGGAGAAAGGACAGGCATTCTTTAGCCAGGAAACGGAGGAGAATCTGATGGTATGACCTTTCACATCTGCACCCCCGAAAAGTCCCCGCCGGATGAGGCATTTGCCTCCGGCGGGGGCTTTTTTTGGGGAAGCACGGCAGGGGGAGCTGCGTCTGGTCCGTCCGCGCGCTTAATGGATCAAAAGATGCCGTATGCCCGGATCCTGACGGATGCGGCCGACTGCGGGCGGCTTCGCTATGTCAGAAAAATGATATAAGGCATCAGAGGAGAGAAAGATCCCGGAAAGCGTTTCGGGTATAATAGCTTCAAACAGCAGAAATACCTGGAAAAGTCCAGCGGTGAAATGTCAAGCCCCAAATGAAGAGGAATCACATATGTTTT
>CAMVNR010000107.1 GCA_947168905.1 uncultured Lachnospiraceae bacterium | reverse complement strand
CCACATACAGCAAGCACGGAAGCAAAAGCAAAAAGCCGCTTGCCTTCAGGAGGACATACGGCAGTAACCTGCTTAATTATGTAAAATACGGGCCCAGGCGGTGATATCCTGGGCAACCTGATTCAAGGCCAGAGAGAGCCCGTTATCGCCTTGCTGATAAAAGCCGTGCGCAGTGCGCCCATACTCGTCTCCGACGATATTACTATACGTATTATAGCTCAGTTTTATTCTCGGCATTGTGGTTACTCCTTTTCCCTGTTCATAAGTTTATTTGATGGGGAACATTTGATTTTACATTGCTTATTATAACGCTGACTGTCCAACAGATGTCCAAAAACCAAAAGAAAAAGGGCCGAAATCGACCCCAGATAATAATAATATTGCCGAAAACCGGGCAATTTTCTGGAAAAGCATTCCTTTCAGATGCTGCAATCTGACCCTCCTCTCCTGCTGACACTTATCTCAGGAAGGTTCTGTATCTGGCAGTATTCAGAATCTCCATGGCAGCGTTTTTTCGGACCGGACATGGGATCTCTTTTGCAGGCCTGCTCTTGAAAAAGTACGCAAATTGCGCTATGATGATCATAACTTCAGAAAGGAGAACCGCGAAACCATGGCAAAAATCACACTTAATTTTCTTTCACACAAACTCCGCCGCGCAGTGGACGTTACCATTGTCCTCCCGAGCATGAATTTCCAGGAAATGATGGGTGAAAATCCCTCTCATAAGCTGAAAGCGAAATTCCCGGTCATTTATCTTCTGCACGGATACGGCAACAACCACGCGATCTGGAACGCCTACACCGGTGTCGAAATGTTTGCCGAGGAGCGCAACATCGCCGTTGTCATGATCTCCGGCGAGAACAAGTCCTATATCAACGTGGAAACCGGAAGGGAAAACTTCGATATTCAGGAACGCTACTACGAATTCCTTTCGGAAGAAATCCCGGAGTTTGTCACCGAGTACTTCCCGATTTCCAAAGACCCGAAGGAAAGCTATATCGCAGGCCTTTCGATGGGCGGCTTCGGCGCGATGATCCACGGGCTTACGGACAGCAAAAAGTACCGGGCCATCGGGGCGTTTTCCGGCGGCGGATTCCGAAGAGGCGCCGCGCGCGTGCCGGGAACTTCGGAAAACAGGTACGACATTCTGTATCAGGCGGAAAAATGTGCCGAAGAAGACCGCAGGATTCCGATCTACATGGCCTGCGGCGATAAGGACGGCGGCTTTGAAAACCTGAAAGAGAGTGCGAAGGAACTCGGGGAGCTCGGCTTCGACGTTACCTGGGTCGAGGGCGAGGGCTACCAGCATGAATGGAGATTCTGGAACCGGGAAATTGAAGCCTTTATGGACTGGATTCCGAGGGACGATGCCTGGTATCTGGGAAAGGGAAAGCACAGAAGTGTTTAATAGACTGTAAATGAAAAAGAAACAATTACTGATCCCGGCAGCGGCGGCCCTGGTGCTTCTTGCCGCTCCGGGATTCTATAACGGACTCACCGTCCGTCACTATCAGCTGGACACGGAAAAACTCGCTTCGCCGGTCAGGATCGCACAGATTTCGGATCATCACTCCTGCCGCTACGGAAAAAAGCAGGAGAACCTGCTTTCTGCAATTGACAGAGAAGCGCCGGACCTCATTCTGATGACCGGCGATATTTTCGATGACAAGCGGGACGATTCACAGACGGAAGCACTGCTTCAGGGCCTCTTCGGCCGCTATCCCTGCTATTTTGTGACCGGGAATCACGAGTACTGGTCTTCGGCGGATGCTTTTCAGCGTAAAATGGCGCTTCTTGAAAAGTACGGCGTCCGGATTCTTCACGGAGAGGCCGAAACCGTCTCTGTCCGGGGCGAAACGCTCGTGATCGCCGGTGTGGACGATCCGGACAAGGCGCTGAATTTCCGTTTCCGCCGCGGACAGACGCTCCACGAGGGAAATCTCCCGGAAGAACTTGCGGCGCTTGAAAAAACGCTGGATCCTGAGAAGTTCACCATCCTTCTCTCCCACCGGCCGGAGCTTTTTAAGCTCTACGCCCGAGGAAGCTTCGATCTCGTGCTTTCGGGGCACGCGCACGGCGGCCAGTGGCGCCTTCCCGGCGTGAAGAACGGCCTGTACGCGCCGCACCAGGGCTTCTTCCCGAAATACTCCGGGGGACGCTTTGAGGAGAACGGCACGACGATGATCGCAAGCCGCGGACTTGCCCGCGAGTCGACGATTGTTCCGAGATTCTATAATCCTCCGGAGCTTGTCATCATCGACATTCAGTAATAACGTTTTTCGGAGCCTGAATTCCCGTATTCAGGGTTCAAAACAGTTCCTTTACGAAGCCAAAAGCCCGGCCGGAAACTTTCCTGTTTCCGGCCGGGCTGATTTTATAGAGTCGAAAGCCTCCCGTCATCAGTTCGGCGTGACGGGATAGACGCCGAATTCAAATCCGCGGGCACGCGCCTCATCGATCCACTGCGCCAGGAAGGCCGTGTTTGTCGAAGAATTGGCATGCAGCAGGTATACGGCGCCGGGGTGCAGTCCCTCGACCGCCTTCTGGAGGGATTCCTCTACCGGCGGCTGCTCATCCGAATAATCGTTATAGGCATAGGACCAGAAACAGGTCTTCATGCCGAGATTGTCGACAAGCCCGAGGGTTTCCGCACTGTAGGTGCCTTCCGGGAAACGGAAGAGCTTCAGCTCATAGCCGAACTGATTCCGGACAAGGTCATTGACGGTGACGATTTCGGCGGTCTGCTCCTCAATCGTTAAGGAGGGCATGCTTCTGTGCGAAACCGTATGGTTTCCGAGCACATGGCCTTCATCAATCATTCTCCGGATCTGCGCACTACTCTGCTCCCCGCCGTCCAGGAACATCTTGGTCAGGAAGAAACAGGCCTTGACGTTCTTCTCAGCAAGAATATCGAGAATGGTCGTTGTGTATTCGTTCGGATAGCCCTCGTCCATCGTCAGATAGATGATATTCTGCGAGGTATCCTGAATCCAGTCGACGTTGAACTGTCCCCACATGGATTCGTACCAGGCCCAGTCGGTCGGGATATGGGTCACAGGGTCACGGTTTTCAGCCGCATATCCGAAATTGAGCGGCGTGTTGTCGAGTGTCGACAGGTCCCAGTTCCCGACAGGCATCGGCGTGCCTTCCGTCGCGGGCGTTTCCGGTACATCGGAAGGTGCCTCGGTGTCGGCAGCCTCCGTCTCCGTTTCGCCGGAAACAGGCTCCGTCTCCGCGCTTTTTGTGCTTTCCTGTCCGGCGCCTTCGGTTCCGGGTTCTTCTGTCTCACTGCCGCCCGGCTCATCCGTATTTTCAGCGCTGTCGGATACGCTTTCCGTTTTACCGGGCTTAGAAGCCTCGTCTTCCGGGTTCTTTTTCTTATTGCAGCCGCGTGCGACAAGCACGATGACGAGCACGAGTACCGCGAGCAGAATAATTCCGCCGCCGATCATCATCTGCTCTTCCTGCTTTTTCTTCTTCATCTGCCTTTCGCGAAGTTCTTTTTTCCTGGCTGCGCGTTCTTCCGATTCCTGACGCTCCATGTCTTCCCTGTCCATTCAAATCCCCCTGTCATGGTTCGCTTTTTCCTAATTCTACCACAGCTTCGTCCTGTCTGCCACCAGAACTTACTGTCCGAAGAAAATGTTGATTCCCGCAAGAAGTCCCCTCGCCCGAAGGAAAAGCGCTTCGTCGCTGTGATCGGAAGCCGCATTTCCGAGCTCGACGTCGATCGAGGGTATTTTGCTGAATGAGGTCTGCGTAAGGTCCAGCTGTGCGGTTCCGTTTCCGTGTATCGGCGCGCCGACAGACTGCAGGCCCTGCACGAGCGAGAGTCCGAGGCGGTCGTCCTCCTGCCAGATTTCCGAGACCGGATACATGGATTTTAATCCGTCCGGTACCGTCATGCAGAAGCAGCCCTTGTCGTAGCTTAAGCCGTCGCCGTCCCAGTGAATCGCGATATGGCAGTTCGCGATATTATTGCACATGACCGTGCGCGCGACATTATCAAGCTGCACGTCGTCGCTGTCGCGGATCATCAGGACGTCATAGCCCGCGTCAAGCAGAAGATCTCTCAGAATCTGCGCTTCCCTTAAGTTTACGTCCCGCTCCGGCGTTCCGTCGAAGAAAGTCATCCCGGAAGATACCGCCATCGCCTGGGTCGCGCCCGCGGCAGTCGTTCCGCCCGTCACCTTCGGCGTCCCGTCCGGATGACACTGCGTATAAACGGAGGCGCCGCCTGCGGTTCCGTGTCCCGCGTTCACACCGACAACGATGTTTTTCCGGTTCGCCTTCGCCCGCTGCAGCTTCGCCTGCCCGCTGTGGATCACCGAAAAGTCTGCAAATTCCCAGCCGGGGTCAAAAGAAATCATTACATCCGAAAGGTCCTGGTAAGGCTCCGGGGGCATCGCGCTTACGACCACAGACTCCGTGCCTTCAGAAACCGACGTTTTTTCCCGGCCGGCGTCCTTGTAATATCCGATCAATGCCGACACCTGTTTCGCGTATTCACCGATAAAAAGCTTCCGAGAACCTTCATTCACGGTTCCGTCCTGTGCCTGAATGAACGCGTTGTACAGCGCCTCATTTCCTTCCGTCAGCCGCCCCAGGTCCGTCCCGTACTGCGTCCCGTCCCCCAGCCGGTCAAAGGACTCCACCGTCCATTCGCCGCTCCCGCTTTGAAGAAGCGAGAAGGCGCCCTGGTACAGCGTTCCGCCGTTACAGTACAGCGTATCTCCCGCGAGGCGGTAATTGTACATCCAGAAGCTGCCGTACAGAAGGATCCTGTCCGCAGCAGTATATGCCGACTGCAGGATGAGCGGGGCAGGAATCACCGCATCGGTATCCGGAACAGCGCACTCCTGCCGGTACAGCGCTGTAAGATGCGCGAGGATCGCCTGAAGCGCCGGATCCCCGCCGGCGTACTGATAATCCGGAAGACCTTCCTTTTCTGCCGCATCCTCGTTCTTCCCGAACGAAAGGGTATAGAAATTGCTGCCGCTGTTCTCGTAAAGCACGATCTTTGCTTCTCCCTCCGTAAAGGAGAACCTGGGGGAATCGCCCTCTTCCTCCTTCGCGGTTCCGAAGCGGCGGACAAGCGCCTCTAACAGCTCGTCGAATCCGTCTTCCCGGAAAAGGATCGCACTCGACACCCGCATCGTTCCGTCTTCACTTTCCGTAAGATACAGAGAGGCATCCGTCTCAGCGCCAAGAAGCTGTCCGCGTACCGGCACCTTATGAAGCTTCATGGAAATATGCTCCCTGCCGATGCCAAGCTCCTCCGTGGTCTTTCCGATCCAGCCCGCGATATTCAGAAGCTCATCGACAGGATAAAGCTCCGGTTCGGCTTCGGTTTCGGAAGAAGGAACGCTTTCCCCAGAGGCTTCCGAGGGGCTTTCAGACACTTTTTCTCCCTCCTGCCCGGATTCCGGAACAGAAGGCGCGCTCTCCTTTCCAGGCGCGGCACAGGATGCCAGTGACAGAATAAGCAGCAGCGTAAGAAGCACCGGCAGACGCTTTCTTAAATAACCATCGATAAATTTCTTCATCTGGTTTCATTCTCCGTTCAGATGCTGCCGCTTTTTTCAGAAGGGCAGCAGAATTCACAACAGGAATATTTTACATGATTCGGGAGGAAAAAGCAAGAAGCCCTTGCGAAGCCGCCAAAAAAAGGTTATGATATCTTCCATGGGGTCCATGGGATCCTGACACGTTTCCGACCGTTTCCGGCACCTCTCCGTAAAAGAAAGGACAGGGAAAATGAATTATCAGAAATACTTTGAATGGGAACCCGACCGGGAATACGGCTTTATCCTGCAGATCACGGGAGAACCCGTACCCGAAGACCAGTATTACACGCCGGCGCGCTATACCGCCGGCTATACCGATACCGAAGGCGCCTTTATTCCCGCCGGCTGCCACGGCTGGTTCTGGGACCTGTATGCGGACGGTTTTTCCGGGCCGATGTTCTCTCTGGACCCGGAGGCGCGCTCGGCCGTATTCCAGTACCTGTCCTCCCATGCGCCCGGCGTATTTGATCAGGAGGGCGACCGGTTGACGCTCTATGACAAATCCCGCTATCTTTCCCGCAGGACCTTCAATTCCTGGCGCGACATTCTGAAAAAGCTCGCCATGGTTTCCCCGCAGGATTATGATACCGAAAATGCCGCGCTTCTCATGAATGCGCTGAACGAATACTTTGATCTCGACAAAAAGGACGGCTTCTATGTGGATCTTGGGGACGGGCCGCAGGATTTCATGACCCTCGGCAATTTCCTCCGGAAGGTCTCGGACGGCGATTCCTTCTATGTCGGCGCCATGATCTGGTACCGTGTGCGCGAGGAGCACGCGAATATCTACTGGGTCTGCTGAAAGTTTTCCCGGGAGATCCTGCGCCCGGAAAAAGCGGCTAAAAGTGCGGGCACAGCCGCGCTTGCCGGGTTTCTATCGCAAAAAAACCTGCTCATTTTAAGAACGGTGCGAAAAGAATTTCCGCCTTCCTTCTTTAAAATGAGCAGGCTTTTTATGTTATCAGAAACCCGTAAGACCCCTTCTATGCGCTTCGCAGGCGGGGGGGATTCAGCTTCCTCAGCCGAGCGTAACCCGGTGGAAGACCTTCTTTCCCTTCTTCAGCTTGGCGCCTGATGCGAACTGTTCCTTCGTCACAACAGCGTCAATCGAGGAAACCTTCTCTCCGTCAACGGAGATTCCGCCCTGGGTGACGAGGCGGCGCGCTTCGGATCTTGACGCGGCAAGCCCGGTCGAAACCAGCACATCCATGATGTTCATTCCCTCCGCCGGAATGTCCGCCTCGGAGAATACCGTCGCCGGCATGGTCGAATCGTCTCCGCCGCCCGCAAAGAGCGCATGGGAAGCATCCAGCGCCTTTTTCGCCTCTTCTTCTCCGTGCACAAGCTTCGTCAGCTCAAACGCCAGGATTTCCTTCTTCTCATTGATGCGGGAGTCATCCCAGCTGTCCATGTCGCGGATTTCGTCCAGCGAAAGGAAGGTCAGCATACGGATGCACTTCATGACGTCCGCATCGCCGACGTTTCTCCAGTACTGGAAAAATTCAAAGGGCGAGGTCTTATTAGGATCCAGCCAGACAGCGTTTCCTGCGGTCTTGCCCATCTTTTTTCCCTGCGAATCCGTCAGAAGCGTAATCGTCATGGCGTGCGCGTCCTTGCCGAGTTTCCGGCGGATCAGCTCCGTGCCGCCCAGCATATTGGACCACTGGTCATCGCCGCCGAACTGCAGATTGCAGCCGTAATGCTGGAAGAGATGATAGAAATCGTAGGACTGCATGATCATGTAGTTGAACTCGAGGAATGAAAGTCCTTTCTCCATACGCTGCTTGTAGCACTCCGCACGG
>CAMVNR010000106.1 GCA_947168905.1 uncultured Lachnospiraceae bacterium | reverse complement strand
ACCGTGGGGCACACGGGAACTCAACGCTTGTGGAGATCGTGTAAGACGTATTCGGCTTGCCGGAAATGCAGTGGTCGTTGAAGCAAGAATCCCACTACTTCAGTGGTGGGAGTGTCAATTTTTCAAATGCCCGCCGGAGGATTCTTTTGCTAAACTGAGGTTAACAGTATCCTTATGGCCGCCGGGTACGAAAAAAGCCTGCGGTCTTCCTATGAAAAATCTATCGCAAGGAGGTTTTAATCATGTCGACCCCGAAAGACCTGGACCTTCTCCTCAGAAGTTTTGTGGAGAAAGGCCTGCCGGGCTGCGGACTGATGATCACGCAGCATGGAAAAACCCTGTATGAACACTATGAAGGCTTCGCCGATCCGGAGAATGGAATCCCTGTAACGGAGCGCTCGGTGTTCAGGATGGCATCGATGTCCAAGATTCCGATGTATACAGCGCTCATGATGCTTTACGAGCGCGGATGCTTCAACCTGACCGATCCCATCAGCGATTTCCTTCCCGAGTGGGAGCAGTCGTACTATTATGTGCAGCTTCCGAACGGCGATTACCGCGTCGAACCCTGCAAAAATAAAATCACGATCGGCGATACGCTTTCGATGAAGTGCGGGCTTCCGTACTGCAATTCGCAGGCACCCACCAAGGACCGCACCCTGCAGTCGATGCAGGAGTGCATGAAGCCGCTCATTGAAAAAGGCCACTACACGAACCGCGAGCATGTGCGCGCGATGAGTAAGGCCATCCTCGCCTTCGAGCCCGGAACCCACTGGATCTACGGCTTCTCCTCGGAACTTGCGGTCGCTGTGATCGAGGCCGTCACGGGAAAAGGCGTCGATGATGTAATGAAAGAGTTCCTCTTCGACCCCCTCGGGATGGATGAGACCCGCTCCCGCTATTTCGGAGACATTCAGTCCCGCATGGTAAAACTCTATGCTATAGGAGAAGACGGGTCTCTTAAGCCCGGTCCCGGCTTCTTCGACGACAAGCATCTGCCCGGCGCAGAGCATGAGCAGGGCTGGGCACGTCTTTTCTCGACGGTCCGCGACTACTCCAGGCTCATGGCCATGCTTTCAAACGGCGGGGTTTACGAAGGAAAGCACATCATGGGCCGCAGGACCATTGACCTCATGCGCGCGAACGGCCTGAACGAGACGCAGCTTCGGGATTTTGACGGAATGTACAACGCAGGCTACGGCTATGGCTATGGCGTGCGGACGATCATCGACCCCGCGAAGGGCAATTTAAACGGCTCTTTGGGAGCCTTCGGCTGGACCGGCGGCTTCGGCACCTGGTGCGAGGCGGATCCTTCGGAAGGCGTCGGCATTGTCTATATGCACAATCTCATGCCGAACATGGAGGAGTATTACCACCACCTCGTCCGGACCGCGGCATACGGCCTGATTGAGTAAAGGGGGATTTGCGATATGTCTGATTTCAGGAAACTTGACGAACTCTTAAAACGATTTGTCGCCGACGGACTGCCGGGCTGCGGAATCTGTGTCGCGAAAAAGGGAGAGATTTTATTCGAGGAATATTACGGATACGCGGATATTGAAAATGATGTGAAACTGACCGGGAAGAATGTTTTCCGTCAGGCATCGCTCACGAAGATTGCCATGTATACGATGGCAATGAAGCTCTTTGAACAGGGCAAATTCCGGATGACCGATCCGATCTATGAGTATTTCCCGGAGTGGAAAAATACCATGAAGCGCGTACCGAAGCCCGACGGTTCCGTCTCGATTGTCCCTGTGGAGCATCCGATCACAGTCAAAAACATTATGAATATGACCTGCGGGCTTCCCTATCAGCTTTTCACGGGACAGAAAAACGGGCATCCGGTTTCGGAGGATATGAGCCGCGCCATGCAGCCGCTCATAAAGAAAGGACACTTTACGCTCCGCGAGCAGATTAAAGCAATCTCCGAAGTCCCGATTGCCTTCGAGCCGGGAACCGACTGGCTCTACGGTTTCGCATCGGAGCTCACTGCCGGGCTTCTGGAGGTCATTGAAGGGAAGCCCGCGGAACTTGTGATCAAAGAAGAGCTTTTTGAACCCCTTCAGATGGATTCTTCGGCAAGCTTTATCTTCGGCGATCTTGGTGAGCGCCTTGTCGCCAACTACTGGCTCGCTCCCGGAAAGAAGCTCGGCGAGAAAGATGCGCTTATAAAAGGCACCCCGGACAGGGATGCCTCCATGGTCGGTCCTCTTGGGACCGTCTCCGGCTTCCAGCGCGTCATCACGAACCCTTCGGACTACACAAAGCTCATGCAGATGCTCGCAAACGGCGGAATCTATCAGGGAAAGCGCATCATGGGCCGCAAGACGATCGATCTCATGCGGACCAACACCATCTCGCAGCGCATGATCGATGAGGATTTCAGCAACAACTATCTCGCAGGCTACGGATACGGTTACGGCGTAAGGATGCTCCTCGACAAATATCAGGGACACCACAATGGCGCCCTCGGCCAGTTCGGCTGGACCGGCGGCTCCGGCACCTGGGCGGAGGCGGATCCTTCGGAGGGGATTTCCGTCGTCTACATGCACAACCTGCAACCGAACCTCGAAGAGTACCATCACCTGAGAATGCGCGCCGCGGTCTACGGCTGTCTCGACTGAGATTATTCCAGCTTCTTCACATAGGCTCTCCGGCGCTTATGAATCACCCGGCCGAAGCGCTTCCACTGATTCTGGATCGCGAAGTTGTCCTCCAGGTTCAGATTGGTCTCCGCGAAACGGATTCCCGGCGCTTCGAGCATCCGAAGTAGCTCGGCGCTTACAATCGAACTGATTCCGCGGTTCATATACGCGGGGTCCACCGCAATCAGCCCGAGGTCGATGACTTCGGGCTTTTTGATCGCCCGAAGGAGCCGGACAAGCGCTCCGGGCGTAAGCTTTCCGCCGGATTTCTGCACCGCCTTCGCGATCGACGGGAAGCAGACGCCGAAGCAGACCAGCCGCTCATTTTCATCCAGAATTGCCGCCACATGCTCAAGGTCAATGATCAGGCGGAAGTTGTCGATCATGAGCTTTTTCATGCCGTCCGTAAAAGGAACCGTCCCGTACAGCCCGTCATAGGCCGTATCGAGAAGCTCGAAGATTCCGTCCGCATAGCGCTTAAGGAAATCGCCGACATTCTTCGCGGTTCCGAAGTGCAGGTTGTAGCGCTTCATGATAAAGGCAGAGAGCTCCCGGAGCTTTTCCCTTTCCTTCGGGTCTTCCGGCGGGGTGAGTCTGCTTTCATTCCAGTCCGCTTCCTTCTCGTATCCGAGCCCTTCGATGAGCGGCGCGTAGTATTCATAGTTGTACTGCTCCTCAAAGGTCGAAAGCTCATTAAAGCCCTCGATGAGAAGCCCCTCGCGCTCGAGATCCGAGAAGCCGAGCGGTCCCGAGACCGTATCCATCCCAAGCGACCGGCCCCAGTTTTCCACGCTTTCAAAAAGCGCCCGGGCGACTTCCGGATCGTTCACCGAATCAAAACGGTTAAAACGGATGCGCTTTTCATGATTCTTTTCATTCGAAGCCTTCTGCAGAATCCCCTGGATTCTTCCAGAAAGCACTCCGTCCTTATACGCGAGATAATTTACAATCTCACAGGTATCCGCATAGACAAAGCCCTTGCGGAACATCTTCTTTTCATCCCCGTACAGCGGCGGGACAAAATTCGGGCTGTCCTTATAAAGCAGCAGAGGGAAGTCCAGAAACTCCTTCTGCTGCTTCTTTGTCCGCACCTCTACGATATTAACCATACTCTATCTATCTCCCCCCAGCTTCAGGCACACACAGAGGGCAGATCCTTTTTGGTCCCTGCCCTCTCCCCGTCCTTACTTATGCTGGTTCAGCAGCCAGGACATGATTCCATACTCGTCGTGATAGGTCAGCACCCAGCTCGCATGATTCTCCGCGAAGAGATCCTTGTAGGAAAGCTCCGGATCGAGGCCGATGCCGTAGGCTTCCAGCTCTTCCGGCGAATACAGCGTCAGATGCGCGTTCTTGTGCCCGTTGTCCTTCAACTGGATCACCGCGTCCGCCAGATATTTGTGGCGGTAGACCGTATGATCCACATAGGCGCTCGAAACCCAGACCGGCATCTTTGTTGTCCTCAGGTAATTGAATGTTTCCTGTGTCATCGTCGGGCAGACCGGAGCCGCCGCCGCGAACAGATCCGCCCCGACAGACATCGCGCGGCAGGTGCCTGCGCCGCCCATCGAAAGCCCGGTCACATAGACGCGCTTTTCATCGACCTTTCCTTCGCGGATCATCCGGCGAATAATGTCAATAACCTTCGACAGATATTCTCTGGACCAGCCGTGACGCGGATCCATTTCCTGATCGAAGCGCTGACGCCGCATCCCGGCCATCAGCAGGGGATTCATATGAAAAGGAATCTCAATCGCCTGCGGCGCGAGCACGTAAATGTCCGGATATTTCAGGGAGAAATTGATCGGGCCGTAGTCCGCGATCAGCTGCTTCTCGTTATCCCTTCCGTCCTCGGTTCCTCCGTTTCCGCCGCCGTGCAGGAAGAGAATCAGAGGCCTTTTCTCCTTTGCTTCCTTCGGGCTGTAGAGACGGTATTTGACAATGCCCTCCTCGATCTTCTCGAAGGCATCAAGGCCTTCCGTCACGGTTTCGTCAAAGTCCGCTTTCTGAATCACCTTATCGCCGATCCGGACCGTGAAATCCACACGGTTCGAGAAGGAAACAACATCAATAGTGAGAAGGCCATTTTCCAGCTTCACCTCCGTCACATCGCCCGCAGAGATGCCTTTCGTCTTCGCGATATAGCGGTTTCTCGCGGTCTCCCTGAAGGGACCGTCCACACGAATGTCTTCCTTTAAGGGGCACTCTTCCTCCCAGGGCAGTGTGAGGCGCACGACCTCCTGCCCCATCGTCAGCATTTCACAATAAATCGTCTTTTTCATAAAAAGCCTCCCTGCTTCTTTACGGCCAATACCTTCTGTGTACCGCCTCTTACCTTCCGCACTTCACCGCAGGCGCGATCGACAGATCCGCCGCGTGATACGGAATCAGCATCGACTGGAACGCATGATAAAGGTCCGATTTCCCGGGCCACACGGTCCCCTTCAGATTATTTTTCTCATCCAGCTGATGGAACCAGGAGCCCGCCTCATGGTCGAGAACCTTTTCGTCCAGATACTTCAGGAACATGGAGAAATCTTCACCGTAGCGTTTATTTCCGGTCACACGGTACAGCACCGAAGAAGTGTTAATCGCCTCCGCGAGCGTCCAGTGCATCCGGTCATGTACTACCGGCTTTCCGTCCCAGTCCGTCGTATAGACAATCCCTTCCGCGCCGTCGGCATTCCAGCCGTCTCCGACCGCTCTCTCATAAAGCGCGCAGGCTGTATGGAGAGCTTCTTTCTTTTTCTCTTCCGGAAGATCCCGTGAGGACAGCGCCCACTGGGTAATCAGCCGCGCCCATTCGATTCCGTGTCCGGGCGTCGCGCCGTAGGGTTTGAAGGGATCGTCCGGCTTATCTTTATTCAGTTCCGGCTCCGCCGTCCAGTCCGAAGTGAAATGCTCCGGCAGCCGGTAATAATTCTCCGAAGCCCAGTGAAGAACCCTCGAAATAATCCTTCCGGCGCGGATTCTGTACTTTTCATCCTCGAGAACGTCCGCTGCTGCAAGGAAGGCTTCCACCGTATGCATGTTGGCATTTAAGCCCCGGTAGCTGTCAAGCTCCGTGAACTCCGTATTCCAGGTGTCACAGGAAAGACCCTCTTCCTCATTCCAGAAACGCTTGTCATATAAGGCGATCGCGTCCGAAAGAAGCTCCTTTGCGCCTTCAAGCCCTGCCAGAGAAGCGCTCGACGCCGCCAGGATGACAAAGGCGTGCGCGTAGCACTGCTTATTCGGAAGCGGCTCGCCGTCCTTCGTAAGCCCTGCGTACCAGCCGCCGTTCTTCTCATCCTTCAGCTCATGTAGCAGGCCCTGCAGACCTTTATTGGCAAGCTCTTTGCACCAGGAAAAACCGAGCATGCTTCCGATACTGTACACGTGAACCATTCTCGAGGTAATCCAGGTCTCCCGGGGGCGCTCCGTCCAGGGCGTCCCGTCGTCTCCGAGGTAGTACGAGGAGCCTCCGGGCGAAGGGAAATGCTTTCCGAACTCCAAGAGAGAAAGCGCATTCTCCTTAAGAAAAGCCTTATTTTCCGGGGTATCATTGATATATTTTTTATCCATACCAGCCTCCGTATCTGTTTATCTTTACAGGGCAGCGCTTTAAAGCCGCTCTTTCAGGAATTTCTCCACCGTGTCCCAGTCCGGCGCGCCTTCCGACGCTCCGAAATACGTGCACTTCACTGCGCTCGCAGCGGATGCGAAGCAGGCCGCTTCATAGTCCGTGAGGCCTTTCACCTTCGCCGCCAGGAACGCGCCGTGGAAAACGTCTCCCGCGCCGTTGGAGTCGATCACGTCCACCTTGAAGGCCGGATACTTCTTCGGCTCGCCGTTCTCCATATACAGGCCGCCTTCCGGCCCCATGGTAATGAGCAGGGTCTCCGGATGGTATTTCTCCTGCAGGATCCTTGCGGCTTCGAAAATATCATCCGTTTCCGCCTCATCCAGCGCCGCCCGTTCCGACGGAATCAGGATATCCACATACTCCATCAGCTTCTCGCAATCGCCGCTCTTGATGTCCAGATCCATGCTGACTTTGACGCCCATCTCCTTCGCCTTCTTCGCGGCGTAGAGTGCGGCTGCCGGATTCACGCCGTCTAAGTGCAGGTATTTCGCGCCTTTAAGGAGCGAGAGATCGACATCCTCTTCCGTCATCGCAAGCTTCTTTGAGGGCTTTCCGCCGCCGCCGACGCAGGTCCGGTGTCCGTTCGACTGATTGGACAGTACGACACACAGCGGCGATACCTCGCCCGGAATTACCTGCACGCCCGTCATATCCACGCCGTATTTCTCCAGGTTGAACTTCGTCGCCATCCCATAGAGATCGTCGCCGAATTTGCCCATAAACGCTGAGGGTACGCCGAGCTTCGCGGCCGCGATCATCGCCACCGCGCAGGGTCCGCCGCACTGCACCTTATTGTCCCTGGCGCTCGTCTTCTCGTCATCCTCCGGGAAGCGGTCCAGGACCAGCATCATATCAAAGATAGCACATCCGATTCCAACTATTTCCGCCATACACAACCCTCCAAAAAACCTTCAATCCAATCTAAGACAGTTCTCATCGCCGCCCGGTCATTTTCCGTGCCCCGGTTCGGCCCGTTACCGATATCTTACATCAGATTGAAGGCTTTTTCCACCAGTTTTTTTATTTCTCCTGAGGCTTTTTTCTGCGGGAAGCGTTCTGCATCGTATATTTCGGACTGAAAGCCACACGTGCACGGAGTTTTAGCCGCACCGTCTCG
>CAMVNR010000105.1 GCA_947168905.1 uncultured Lachnospiraceae bacterium | reverse complement strand
ATGGCAGCGATGTATGTAATCATTACGACCATGTAAATCAGAAGAGAAAGATCATTAAAGGAGCTGTGAAATGAAAAAACGACTATTATTCACAATAGTTTTGTGTCTGCTGGTTTCTTTTTTGACTGCATGCCGGCAGAATCAGTCTTCCGGCGGAGACGATTTTAATGCGAGCTCTGTTTCGTTTCTGTATGCACCTTGCTCTATTGCTGCCACCGATCAGGGGTTCTACTTTTTTTATCAATATTTTTTGTATTACTATGATTATTCCAAAAAAGAAACAATCCCGGTATGTTTTAAGACCAACTGCCGGCATCACAGGGAGGAAGATCCTGAAAAAGTAACCGGCTGCGACGCATTTATGGGTATGGTTAATGAGCCGTTTGTCGGATTTTCAAATGGACGTCTTTATGTCACGGCACTGAATCTTGAGACGAATAAAATCGAGCTGCTGGAGATGAAAGAAGATGGGTCAGACAGGAAAGTCATTATCGATAATTGTAATGGAATTGATGCCTGCCTGATGAGGATACATCGGGGAACCCTGTATTACCCGACCAGTCTGCAGGGACTTGACGGAGCATCAGAAAAAGGAGTTATGGCAGTTTCACTGGAGGACAAGGCCCACAAGGAACAGATTGTCTTTCGTACAGAGAAGCCCGGCATTTCATTTACGCAGATTCTTCCTGTCGGAAATCATGTTTATATAGCTTACGAGAAAAAAATCTCAGGTGATAACGGATCCAGCTACCTGTATACGATTATCAGCCATAAAATATCTGATCAGAAGAATGAAATAATCACGGAAGAAGATTCTTATTATCTGTATGGTGTGCAGAAGAATGATATTATTCTGCGAAAAGACGGACAGTATTACTGCTTTAAGGAGAAGGCGACACATCCGGACATTCAGCCGTACACTTCAGGCATCAGTATATTTGCGAACAGCAAGCCGGATTGGAACTGTCACCCGGACTGCATAGCGGATGAGTTTACTTTTTTTTCGTGTTTTGACAAATCCGAAAGCGTTAATGACTTTGTCGGTGAACTATATATGGTAGGGAGTGACGGAGCGGTTGCCTGCAGAATCCCAGATGAATCCTGGGGAGTCAGAGGAGCGCAGGTCATAAAGATAGGTGGGGATGAGCTGTTTGTGAAATATGCGGCTCATCCGGAAAACGAAACGATATTGATGATATACCGTACAGAGGATCTGCTTCAGGGAATAGTTCAGGCAACGCCTATTCTGAAGAAAGAAGAGATTAAGGCGACAAGCTATATCATTGATATCCGGTAAAAAGCGTATTGACCTGGGGAAAAAGCGAATCACTGCCATGAAACTCTTTTCCTATGAATTTCGAAAGCTTCTCATGAAGCCTGTTTTTGTGCTGCTGACGCTTCTCGTGTCGGCGGTACTTCTCGTGCGCTTTGATTCCTCCTGCCGGGAACGGGCCTTTATGGACCCTGCGCTCTATGAGAAGGTGCGGGATGAGATGGCAGCACTTCCGTATGACGAGGCTCTGAAGAAGCTCTCCCGTGACCGGGACGGACTGATGCTGCTGTCGTTTCAGGAAATCTACGGAGACAGCGAGGAAGGGAAAGAACTCTTCCGGACACAGTTCTCTGAAGTGGCGGAGCAGTACGGGGTGAGTCTCGAGGACTTTATCGCGGAGTATGAGCGATATGCAGAGATTCCGGAAGAACGGGAAAGGCTTCAGCCAGTCCTGTCAACGCTCACGGAACAGTATCAGTATATCGAAAACTACCGCACGTTTATCAGTGAACTTCCTGCGCGCGCAAAGGAACTGCAGTCCATTTCGAGCTTTTCTAAGAAAAACTCCTTTTCCTATCGAAGTATTCAGAAGAGTCTTGAGGATTACAGAAGGCTCGGAACGGTAACTGTCGTGCCGGATCTGGAGGAAGGGGTGAAGGCGCTCGGCTCGGATTACATCTCGATCATCTTCCTTCTGGCGATCGTCCTGGGGGCGGCGGTCATCCTATATTCGGAGGAGCGGGACAGTAAGATACTCCAGCTCTTAAGATCATCACGAGAAGGCCATGTACCACTTGCGCTTTCGAAGTTCCTTGCGCTGTGGATTTATGCGATGCTGACGGTCTTTTTCGTGACGGGAGGACGGATTGTTATCGCAGGAGTGCGGCTTGGCTTCGGGGGCCTGTCCCGGTCCCTGCAGTCGGTTTCTCTCTTCCGGGACTGTGTTTTTCGGATTACAATCCGTCAGTATCTGATTTTTTCCATGCTGCTTCCGATGGCGGCGGTTACGGTCTTTTCGGCGATTCTGTCCTTCTTTTATGTGATATTCGAAAAACCGTGGATGGCGGCGGCAGTGTCGGCGGTCCTGGTATCTCTGGAATATCTGGCGTATCGTACCATCCCGGAGAACTTCGCGCTGAATCCGCTGAAGTTTCTGAACCTGTTCTCTTTCCCTGATTTCGAAGCGCGTTTTTCCCGCTATACAAATCTCAACATTTTCGGACACCCGGTGTCGGTTTTCCCTGCGGAAGTCCTGACCGGGGTGCTTTTGTTCCTTCTCGCGATGACGGGCTTTATCATTGCTTTCTCCAAGGATCTGCGGCTTCGGATCAGACTGCCTTTCAGTATCCGGAGAAAGATCCGGATCCGTGGAAGCGTCCGGCTGTTCACGCAGGAGAACTACCGGCTGTACATCGTATTCTTAGGAGTTGCAGCGCTCATTGCGCTCATGTATCTTGGATACCGAAAGACGGAGAAGAATGAGCTTCTGCTTTCGAACGCGGATTACCTCTACTACAGCTTTGGACAGGAGATCGCGGGAGAAGTGACGGAAGAGACCGAAGAATGGATTACGAAAAAACAGGAAGAGCTGAACCGGGAAGCTTCAGGCGGGATTACAGAAGGATCTGAACTGACGGAGGAAGAACGGACAGCAGCGCTTTTCGCGGCGCAGATGAAGAGCCGGGAGATTGAGGAAAAGCAGCGCGTACTGCTGCGGATCCGGGAAGAAGTGAATTGTCTTCAGTCAGCGAGATCGCGTGGAATTCCTGTCCATTATATTTCACAAATACAGACAGATCCGGTCTTTACAGAAGGAAATAACTTCCTCCTGCAGGCGCTCCTGCTTCTTGTGATTCTCTCGGTCTGTGTCTGCCCGGTGTTCGCGGAAGACGAAGAGAGCGGGATGGGGAGACTGGTGCATACGACAAGGCACGGAAGAGGACAGGTGTTCTTTTTCCGGTATCTTGGAATCCTGCTTCTGTGGAGTCTGGCCTTCGTGATCTTCCTTGTCCCGTACTTTTATAACTGGATTCATGTGCGTCGGATGAATGACTGGGACGCGCCGGTCCAGAGTGTTCTTCGCTATGTAAACTGTGAGGGGAGGATGACGATCCGGCAGTTTATGATCCTGTGGCTTTCCGGAAGCTATCTCTTAGGGATGGGGTATCTTTCCCTGATGTCCCTGTTCTCCAGAGCCCTGCAAAAGAAGTCGACGACGATCATTGTATCGGTTGTCGTGATCGCGGCGGATTTCTTTGTGAACCTGCTCCGGTTCCCGGGATTCTCTCTTGCAGTAATGAGCTCCGGATTTTCAATGACAGAACTGCTGCCGGGGCTTCAGAAGACCGGATGGCTGTATATCATCCTGATAAAGAACCTGGTGATGAGTGCAGGAATCCTGCTTCTGCATCGAAGAGTATATGTGAGGTAAGGGCCATGTCGGAAGCAGCGAGACTATCTGTCCATGAGTTATCAAAACGCTACGCAAACGGGGCGCCTTATGCCCTCCGTCATTTTTCCTATGAATTCGGAGACGGGGTCTACGGCCTTCTCGGGCCGAACGGGGCGGGGAAATCGACACTGATGAATATGATCGTCGGGAACCTGAAGCCGACGGAGGGAGAGGTGTTGTATAAGGGGGCAGCGATCAAAGAGTTGGGAAAAGAATACCGTAGTCTTCTCGGCTACATGCCCCAACAGCAGCAGCTGTACGAAACATTTACGGTGAAGCGTTTCCTGTATTATTTCGCAGCACTGAAGGGCTTAAACAGCGCTGAAGCAAAGACGCGGATTTCTGATCTGCTGGAGCTGGTGAACCTCCTCCCGAACGCGAACCAGCGGCTTCGGTCCCTTTCGGGCGGGATGAAGCAGCGTGTGCTTCTCGCGCAGGCACTCTTAAATGACCCGAAGGTCCTGATTCTTGACGAACCGACGGCAGGCCTGGATCCGAAGGAGCGGATGAACATCCGGAACTATATCTATTCGATCGCGGAGGGGAAGACAATAATTCTCGCGACGCATGTAATCTCGGACATCGAGCAGATCGCGAAGGAGGTGATTTTCCTACGGAAAGGGAAGACGGTGCTTTCAGGTACGTCGGAGCAGGCGATTCAGGCGGTCGGGAAGTACATTTTCGAGACGGAAATCCCGCGGGAGGAATATAACTCCCTGAACGCTGTATACCCGAGAAATCGGGTGATCGGGGAACGGGGCGGACTTGTTCAGGTAAAGATTATTGCGAATGAAGCGCCACCGGTTCCAAGTATCCGACAGGCGGCAGTGAGTCTGGAGGATGTATATATGTACCTGTATCCCTAAAGAATACATCGGAGTATATAGCTGCAGAGAAGCAGGAAACTATAGAACAGGCAAGGGACTTCCGAAATAAGAATACTATGGGAATCAAGTCAGGCGGAGATTTTTTCAGCGCTCATTTTCTTCCCGATCTCGATCCATTTGCCGCCGCGGTAGCGGAGGAACAGAAGCCCGAGACGTACGCAGGTTTCCACGAGGCAGACATAGCCGAGCGATACGAGGCCGAAACCGAAGACCCGGATCATCAGAATCGAGAACAGTGTCCGGATGCCCCAGTTGGTTGCGGCCGTAATATAAAAATTGTACTGTGTATCGCCCGCGCCGCGAAGCGCTCCTGAGAAGACCCAGCAGAGGACCTGCGGAATCTGCAGGAAGGCAACGACACGTAAATAGGCGGCGGAGAGCTCGATGACCTCTGCGTCCGGCGTGAAGAAGCTGATGATCTGCGTCGAGAAGATATAGATCAGCGCGCCGGTAAAGAGCATGACAACGGAGGCGATGATACAGGTGGTACGCGTGAATATTTTCGCGCGGTCCAGGCGGTTCGCGCCGATGCACTGCCCGACGAGGGTGGTCGCAGCCATCTGGAAGGCGAAGCCGGGCATGAAGGAAAGCGATTCCGCGGTGAGCGCGAGCGAGTTTGCTGCCACGCTGACCGTACCGAGCGTAGCGACGGATTTTGTAACAAAGATTCCCGAAGAGGACATGCAGATCCGCTCCAGCATCGCCGGAAGGCTGATCCGGAAAATTTTCTTCATGAGCTTCCAGTCCAGCCGGTAGCTTTCCTTCAGGGAAATTTCGAAGCCGTTCTTTCTGAGGAAGGCGACCAGGAGCGTGAACATTCCGCCGACGAACATGCTGAAGGCTGTCGCCGCAGCCGCGCCCGCGACTCCCCAGCCGGCGCCGGGCACGGTGAAGATGAATTTTTTGAAAAGCTGAACCTCGTGCGTGGGATTGATCAGGAAATAGTTGCCGACAATGTTGACGATGTTCATTGTCAGATTCGCTTTCAGCGGGGTTTTGGTATCGCCGTAGCCGCGGAAAACCGAATTCAGCGTCATCGACATCAGGGAAAAGAGGCGCCCTGCAGAAACGATCAGGTTATACTGCGCCGCGGTATCGAGGATTTCCGGGTCGGCGCCCATCCACTGCGGAATCGCCCGGTGCAGAAGCGCGATAATTAAGGTCATCGGGACGCCGAGATAGAGGATGATCATGACGGCATGGCGGATCAGCTTCTTCACGAGCGCTTTTTCGCCCGCGCCAGTAGCCTGGGCGACGAGGGTCGTAATGCCGACGCCGAGCGACATAATGATTCCGTTCAGAAGGAAGATCGGTGAATTGCTGATCGAAACCGAAGCGGTCGCGTTTTTCCCGAGAGCGCCGACCATTGCCGTATCCGCGTAGGATACGAGCGTGGTAAAGATCTGCTCGAGAAATACGGGCCAGGCAAGAAGAAAGATCAGCCTGGCAGGGCTTTTTGAAGTGTCGTTGATATCGAAAACACGCTTTTTGGCCATAGACGTACTCCCCCCCAAAAACAGCAGACAGAAGAATCTCTGGAAGAAGACCGGAACTCCCGGTCTTTTTTCCATCATAGCAGGTCGCAGCCGGGAATTCTTTTGCAAAAAATGCTTTCAGGACAGAATTTGTAAGGAAGAGACCGGGAACCCTTTCTTGAGAACGCTTACGATGGACAGATCCTCCTCTCTCGCGAGGATCACATTGCCGAAGGCGCCTTCTCTTAACGAGCCGTAGTCCTCTTCGACGCCGATGGCGCGGGCCGGGTTTTCGGAGGAGGCGCGTACAGCGTCTTCAAGCGGAATGCCCATCTCAAGGACCGCGGACTTCATACAGTCATACAGATTGGTGACAGAGCCGGCAATGGTCTCCGGATGGTCAAAAAGGACTGCTTTTTTCCCTGTTACCCGGACCCTTTGTCCGCCGAGTTCATACGAGCCGTCTTTTAGCCCCGCAGCCTCCATGCTGTCGGAGATCAGGATCACGTGCTCTTTCCCGAAGACATGAAAGGCGAAGCGGACCATCGCCGGGTGAATGTGAATGCCGTCGGCGATCAGCTCGACGTCGGCGCCTTCCTCATAAGCCGCGATGATCGGCCCGGGTTCGCGGTGGGTGATGCCGGGCATGGCGTTGAAGAGATGCGTAAGCTGCTTCGCGCCGGCTTGAAAGGCGGCTTTCGCGGTTTCGTAATCCGCGGCGGTGTGGCCGAGGCTGATCCGGACCCGGCGCTCAGGATCACAGGACGCGGATACACTTCGGATGAATTCAAGGCTGCCGGGTTCTTCCGGCGCAACCGTTACGAGGCGGATCAGCCCCCCCGAACGCGCCTGCAGACGGACGAGCATGGCTTCGTTAGCGGGAAGGATGTACTTGGGATCCTGTGCCCCGGCCTTTTTCGGGCTGATGAACGGCCCTTCGAGATTGATGCCGACAAGATCCGCCTTCAGGCTGTTCTTTTTTGGCGCAGCAAGTCCTGCGGAATAGCAGAAGGAAGCTGCGTTGTCCATTGCCGCGTTCAGCTTCTCCTCCGGGAGCGTCATGACTGCCGGACAGATCGCAGTAATCCCGTGGGCAGCCTCGTATGCGGCGATGACGTCGAGTCCTGCCGGATCGCCGTTACTGAAATCATGCCCTGCGGCTCCGTGAAAATGGATATCGACAAGCCCCGGGAGCGCGAGAAGCCCCGAGGCGTCAATGATTTCTTCGCCGGGAAGCGGCTGAAGGAGACGGTCCGGGTGATGCAGGCAGGAGGCGGTGTTTTCGACAATTCTTCCCCCGCGGATGCACAGGCTGCCTTTGGAGAAGACGTGGCCGGAGGTATATACCGATGCGTTTCGGAGAATCATGGAAGCCCTTTCTTTTTCTGATATCGCTCCGACCATTATAAAGGCTTGCCGCGCCCTTTGTCAATGGCGGGCATCATCGGAAAATGCAGGCGCTTTATGAATGCCGGACTTTTGTAAAAATGTCCTTTTCTTCTCCGGAAAAACAGGTATAATAAA
>CAMVNR010000104.1 GCA_947168905.1 uncultured Lachnospiraceae bacterium | reverse complement strand
TACGTCCTTTGTGGACTTTCACCACAGACTGACGGCATGCCCGTCATACAATGAAAAACGACCGGATTATTCAGATCCGGCCGTTTTGTGTTTTAAGAAAGATCATGGAGAGTCTGCAGAAGCGGCGCCATCACGCTGACACTGATTTCAGACGGCTCCGAAGAAGCGTCAATGACGGCTTCGGTCAGGCATGATCCGAAAAGTTCTCCGAGAACTCGGGTATACTTTCCGAACTCGCCGTATCCGAGGACCGCGATCGGGAAATTCAGGTCTTCGGAAAGATCGTGCGTCGTGAGCAGCAGACGGTAGGCGTCTCTCCTTCTGCCCGGGACGACAGTGAGCCGTGCGATATCTACGCCGAGCTTCTGCATGTAGCGGATACGGTACTCCATCTCACCGATGCTTAAATTGAATCCCGGCGAGTGATTGGAGCCGATGATAAAAACATTTTTCTCCTTCGCGTAGGAAATCATTTCCATCGCCATATACTCCGACACACAGCATTCGATATCCACCAGGTCAATCAGGCGGCTGTCGATCGCGATCTTCAGAATCCGCATATATTCGGTGTCCTTGAAGGGGATCGATCCGCCTTCTTCCTTTGTCCGGAAAGTAAAGAGAAAAGCCTTGCTTCCGATATTCATCCGAATGGTCTTGAGCATCCGGATCAGTGACAGGTCATCCTGCCATCCTTCAAAAGAATCCGCTCTCCATTCGATAATTTCCGCTGCAGAAAGAAATGCCTTTCTGGTCTGGCTGATAATAGCGGATTCATCCGTTCCGCTGATGGTGACGCAGATTTTCGGCTTGCCTTCTCCGATAACAATGTCTCTGATAGTTATCATTATTCCCCTTAGATCAGTAAGAAACCGGCGACCGGATTCTCACCCTCCTTTACAGTTTCTCTTCCAGTTTTTCCCGGATTGCATCCAGGAAAGGATTCATTTTCAGTACTTTGATGTCAGAAAGATTCGACATCAGCGCGAGATCCTTCGTCATGACCCCGGATTCCACCAGTTCCAGTACGGACTCTTCGAGTATTTTGCCGAAGCGCGCAAGTTCCGGAAGTTCATCCATTTCTCCGCGTTTCTGAAGAGCGCCAGACCAGGCGAAAATCGTCGCGATCGGATTGGTTCCCGGCTCAATTCCCTCAAGATACTGATAGTAGTGGCGCTGTACGGTTCCGTGGGCGGCCTCGTATTCATAGCAGCCTTCCGGAGATACAAGCACACTGGTCATCATGGAGAGGGAACCGAAAGCGGTCGCAACCATATCGCTCATCACGTCTCCGTCGTAGTTCTTGCAGGCCCAGATGAAGCCGCCTTCCGAGCGGATGACGCGTGCGACGGCATCATCAATCAGTGTGTACATGTAAGTGATGCCGAGTTCCTCAAACTTTTCTTTATATTCGTTTTCGTAGATTTCTGCGAAGATATCCTTGAAATGATGGTCGTAGGTCTTGCTGATCGTATCCTTCGCGCCGAACCAGAGGTCCTGCTTTGTATCCACAGCGAAACCGAAGCAGGAACGCGCGAAGCTTTCGATCGACGCGTCGGTATTGTGCATTCCCTGCATTATGCCGCTGCCCTTAAACTCATGGACCGTAGCTTTTTTTACTTCCCCGTCTTCTGCCGTGAATACGAGCTCGCATTTGCCGGGCTTGTCGGTCAGAAGCTCCACGGCCTTATAGATATCGCCATATGCGTGACGGGCAATGGTAATCGGTTTTTTCCAGGTACGGACATAAGGCTCGATCCCCTTTACGGTAATCGGAGCGCGGAAAACCGTGCCGTCGAGGATCGCGCGGATCGTGGCATTCGGACTTTTCCACATCTGGCTGAGGCCGTATTCTTTCACGCGGGCGGCATTGGGCGTAATTGTTGCGCATTTGACTGCAACACCGTACTTTTTCGTCGCATTGGCGGAGTCCACGGTCACCTGGTCTCCGGTCTCTTCACGGTGCTTAAGCCCCAGATCATAATACTCTGTCTTCAGATCAATGAACGGCAGAAGGAGTCTTTCCTTGATCTCCTTCCACATAATCCGGGTCATTTCATCACCGTCCATCTCCACGAGAGGCACTGTCATTCTGATTTTGTCCATCAAAGGAACACCTCCTGTAAAAACATCTGTTCGCCTATTATAGCATAAAGAGAAGAATTGTGCAAGCATTTCCCACTTGTTGGCCCGATTTGGGGAAGGAATATGCTTTTATCTCCCACTTTTTGCTGAATTTTTACGAATTGCCCCCCTCAGTCATCACCGTACGCTCGAAGAAACAGGAGGAAAGGAGCTGCCCGGCAAAAGCGATCAGGCGCACCATTTCCGCCTCCTTATAGCAGCTGTCCATTTTTTGATAGAGCTCTTCCGGCACATGACGAAAGTCATCGGAAAGCGCCTCCGCGAATTCCTTTAACAGCGCTTCCTTTTCCGTCAGCGTCGGGCTGTCGGGGTCCTCCATGCGCCCGGAAAGCTTGCTCGCAAAGTACTTTGCAACCATCGGGCACTCCTGCCGGTGACAGAAAGTATACCCGAATACCGCAAGCTCATGCACCGTCATAAAGCTGTAAAGGCCCTTTTCGAGATTATACCAGCCCATATAGACGGCAAAGGTCTGCATATCGCGAAGAAGGACATACTTCAGATCATTCATCTGTCCGCCCTGATACAGCCGGTGATAGCGCACGGCTTCTTTCTGCTGCTGTGTCAGGGGATACTGGTTCGCGCGTTTATATCTTGCCATATTTTTTATGAATCCTTTCAGATAAATTTTGATACAGGCTTGCATTTTCCGTAAAAACAGAAAACTGATGCAGAAGCTTTCGTATCGAAAAAGCCCTGCACCAGTTTACTTCCGGGCGGATAAAAAGTCAAGTATTCACTTTTTTAATGCTGAAAACGCCGGTTCAGGTATTCGGCACTCATCTGAAGGGACCGGATGGGGGATTTTTCGGCCCAGTTTTTATGGGTTTCCAGAACAACGGCCGAAATTCCGTTCTTCTCCGCCAGATCACAGAGCGTGTCGAGGTCCATATTGCCGTATCCGAGTTCCACAGCGTCTGATTTCAGGATCGGCGTCATGAAAGGCTTGCCGGAAGGCCTTGTCCCCCGGTCGTTCACATGCCAGAGCTTCATCCTGGGACCGAGAAGCGTCATGATCTTCGGGACATTCGCGCCGCCCTCCGTGAACCAGTAGCTGTCCAGCTCGAAATGAACAACTTCGGGATCGGTATGCTTCAGAATATAGCTGTAGGCGCTCCCGTCAAAGCCGGTCTCTTTGGCGTTTCGAAGCTGCTGAAGCTCGACATTGTGATTGTGATAAAGAAGCGATACGCCGTTTTCTCTGAGGATCTTTCCGCAGGTGTTCAGATCCTTACAGAGGCCGGAAACCGCCTCCGGATCCGTGTAATCAAAGCGGTACATTCCGGTAATGACAATATTCTCCGTGCCGAAAAGCTGCGCTTCCTCTATCACCTTCTCCGGTGTGCTTTTGATCGTCCCGAGATCCTCGTGAATACTCACGACAGAAAGGCCGCTGTTTTCGACAAGGCTTTTCCAGTCGAATTTTCCGCCGGCGCCTGTCGGCATACCGGCTGCTTTTGTGAGCATCCGGACGAGGAAAGAGGTCGGGCGGATCATAAAGCCGTTCAGTTCGATACCGTCATAACCGGCTTCTTTGATGAGACGAAGCGTCTCAGCCGCCGCCGCCTCGTTTTTCGTGACGCTTCCCAGCATGATTTGCTGGACTGCTGTCTGTATGGGTTTGTTCATACACAATTCATCCCTTTATCTGTCTTTTTCCTGCTCTTTCTTTTCGGCAATCTCCTTCTGAATTCTCTCCATCTCCTCTTTCGTCAGCGAGAACTTCTTCATTGCTAAAAGGGTGCAGACCCAGCCGATGATCGGAAGAATGCAGAACAGGAAGACGGTAATCAGCCGGATGCCGAAGGTCAGCTCATCGGAGGCCATCGGAATTTTCGAACCGGTGTATCCGACGATCCCGATCATGAGCGTCGCAAGCATCGGTGCAAGCGCGCTGATCAGCTTGTCCAGGAAGGAATAGACCGCGCTGACCGCTGCCGGAAGATAGCGTCCGCTGCGGTACAGCTCATAGTCGACGATATCCATGCGCATCGCGTTTCCGGCTGTGCTGACAACCATTTTCAGTGCATTGTTGCCGAGCATCAACAGGAAGAAAATCACCAGCGGAATTCCGATGGAAGAAGCGCTCTTTCCGGGTACGACGAGAAGAAATACGGAGAAAGCGATATTCCAGAAGATACACAGCCAGGACCACTGGACGGTCACCTTCTTATTGCCCTGTTTTCCTGCAAGCCTTGCGCCCAGAATCGCGAAAATGATTGAAGGAAGCATTGCGATCGCCGAGATGATCGAGGAGCCGACCATACTGCCGAGAATGATACTGTACATAAGTACTGCGATAACGGACTGGGAGCCGACGGTCTGGGCCAGTTTGTCGGAGCTTGCCGCCACGATATAACGCTGCAGCTCCTTATTTTCCTTCAGGAGGGCAAACATTTCCTTAAACGAGACCTTCTGCGTCGTAAGTCCCTTGAAATTCTCCGGTTTGTCATAGGGCGTGAGGCCGATGCAGGAAGCGACGAGCGCGGCAAACGAAACGCCGATCACGATCCAGTTGGCTCTCTCGAACACGGCCATGGTGAAGCTGTAGTCCGTGCTGCCGTCGGCAAGCGTGAAGGGAATACCGAATTTCGGAAGAATCGCTGTAATGATGACCATGGAAATAATCATCGGCGCAAGGTAGGAATAAATCGTGGACCAGACGCCGAGCATGGGACGCTGCTTCGGATCATTCGTGAGAATGTTTCCGGTCATCGCGCCGGTGCAGCTCGAGAAGGTATACCCGATAATATACAGCGCATAGATCAGAATGAAGGTCACGACGCCCAAAGGATTGGAAACCGAACCGTCTCCGGCAAATTCGAACTTTCCGCCGATCAGGTTGCACATCAGCGTGGTGGCAAGCGCCATGCAGAACCAGCCGATGAACAGGAAGATGCGCATCTTTCCGAATTTTGAGTTGAATTTCTCGATGATGAGCGCGATGATCGGGTCGGTAATGCCGTCAAATACACGGGAAAGCGTAATCAGGACGCCGGTGAGGCCCGTGGCGATCGCAAAGCCTAAGTTGCCGATATAAGCCGCATAACCGAGAAGCACATAAAAAGACATCTGCATGATGCCGGTCATCTGTGAAAGAGCAATATGCCATACCTTCGCTCTTCTGTAGGTTGCTGCTTCAGTCATTTCGTATTCTCCTTTCATCCAAGAATCATTTCGCTGACATTCACTGTCGTATCATCGTAACGCGCGAACCCGTAAGATTCGGGGTCCAGTGTCGTCGGGGTGGAGGTTGAAGTGAAATTAAATACAAGCTTCGCTTCCATCTCGCCGGTATGTTCTCCGGTAAGCTTCAGGCTTGCCTCATAGGTGGTTTTGCCGCGTGCGGTCATTCCCGGGGAAATGCAGCTTTCATGTCCGGAGAGGAAGCTCTTTCCGTCATCCGAGAAGTGATCGTATACCGTCTCGTATCTGGTCAGGTCCCCCTCGCGAACGCATGTCGTAACTGCGGTGCCGGAGAACCTGCCGTGCACCGGAATTTTTGGGAAATGCTTCGGCATGCCGGTGAGAACGCCCTCGGAGGCGTAGGGAATCTCTTCGGGAACAGGGACGATTTCAGGGGTTTTACCCGGAATATAATCAGGAAGTTCCGCAATCATGACCCTGCCCTCGTCTCCGATATTCTTTCTCAGCCGTTCATTCCACATCGCTTTTTTCGAGTCCGGATGCCAGGACATCGGCGAATAGTAGACGAAACGATTCTCAGGATCGTGAAGATCCAGGCCGGTGTAGTCTAAGTCGGTTTCCGCCTTCTTAAGATTCACAAGCACCGGTCCGACATTCGCATCGTCAAAAAATGCACGCGCTCCCGCGACTGCATACATGTAAACCATGTTGATCACGGCGGATTTGGTTTCAAAATTGCCGCGCCGCGGAATCAGACCGAGAATGGCACAGTTCGTTTTCGGGGAAAAACGGGTGGACATGACGATTCCGAGCTTTTCATCCGGGGAAAGGATCGTTGTCTCGTCATAGCCGGGCGTTTTTGTAAGCTCTATGACTTCTTCGGTGTCGAGCGCCTGGAGCATGGAATCGCCGGTTCCTCTGCCGGAGCCGACAAAGCTTAATCCCCGCCCGCCGCGGACGAACTGCTTGACTTCGCCGCCGCGTACCTTTCCTTCGAGAAGATAGCCGGGGTGGTCCGGATCCGGCTCTCCTTTGTCAGAAGCGCTGACGCAGCGGATGTTGTCAAGTTCGTAGCAGTCTTCTTCTCTTCTTAGCTTCGCGAGATATACGGCGTGATTCATCCCGAGCGTCGACCAGGCGATATACTCTCCGTCGGGAGAAACGACATTCTCCGACCAGAGCATCCACAGCCCGGGACTCTTAATGAGTGCTTCCGGATAACGGATCGGAATGAACGCGGCTGTTTCTGCGTGATCACAGTCCGGTGTGCATTCGAGAATATAATCGCCGATGTAGACGCGCCGGTTGTCCGTGAAAGGCATATAGCGGAATCCGTTCGACTGATACAGCTGATGGTATTCGCCTTCGTACACCGTGCGGATATCCGAGCCGTCATCGAAGAGCGTGATGATACGGATAAAATCCGCGGGATCGCCTTCCTTACGGTACATACATGCGACTCTGCCGCTTGGCGTATACGCAGCGGTCTGAGGATCGCAGCCCTTCGGAAGCGGCAGGGAACGCACCAGCACCCGGCCGAATTCTTCACTGCTTAACGTACGCATTTTTTGCTCCTTTCGGGATTGACTTTTTCAGGTTAAATCAAGTATACTATCCGTAAAAATAAACAACAAGTGTTTATTTTCGTAAATAAACACTTGCTGCGAAACTTGTTGATTATTTTGCTGCGGAGGATCCTTTGATGGACACAAGAATACTGAAGACGAAAGCGAGACTCATCAAGGCGCTTTCAGAACTTACACAGACCCGGAGTCCTGGAGAAATCACGGTATCCGAACTCTGTAAAAAGGCGAATGTCAACCGGACGACTTTTTACAAATACTACAATGTTCCGGAAGACGTGGGCAAAGAGTCCTTTGACAGGCATATTGAGGAGCTGCTCGATGAGATCCACAAAGAAGGCGGTGTCAGCCTGTATGAAATGATGGTCTTCTGCTGCAGTAAATACCGGGACAACTATCTGATCACAAAACAGGTGTTTCCGGGTTTTACTGTATCGGAAGAGGCGCTGATGCGGTTTTACGGCCGGCTGAACGACGCATCGGTGCTCGGCGGTCCCTATGTGCAGGAATTTATCACCGCCGGAATAGCAGCCGCTGTCAAATACTGGCTGGAAAACGAACCGGATACCGCGCCGGAAACGATCGCAAAAACGCTGACCGATTTACTCGGCTCCCTGCTGCACACAAAAACGCAGGAAACGCCTACAGACGGAAAGCCTTGTTGATGTTCTTGATATTTCCGGCGACGAGAAGGCGCTTCCCTGCGCCCATCTTCTCGTAGGGATTGATATCCGTTACGACTTTGCCGTTGACGCGCGCGCCGATAATATTTAGGCCGTACTGGCGGCGGATGTCAAGGTCCGCAATGGTCTCGCCGACCCATTTTTTCGGGATTTCGACATCATAGACCGCACAGCTGTCATCCAGTTCGATATAATCGAAAATGGAATGGAAAA
>CAMVNR010000103.1 GCA_947168905.1 uncultured Lachnospiraceae bacterium | reverse complement strand
GCCGTCACGAGGAACGGCGCCGTCCATGCCGTACCGGCCAACTTGCCGTTCACGTACACGGTGGCCACGTCTTTTACGCCCCCCAAGTAGATCCGAAGGGTCTGTCCCTTCGTCCAGCCGGGCGGCGCGTCGAAAGTCGTCCGATACGTCGCCGTGCCAGAGTAGTGGCAGATGCCCGGCTCCGATATCCACATAGAAGGAGGTGTAGCCGTAGCCGTGGCCGCCGGCCTTCTGTCCGTTTACATAGACGGTCGAGTCCATATAGACGCCCTCAAAGAGGATTTCCCAGACCGCCGCTTCCTTCACATCCGCAACCTGCAGATGCTTTCTGTACCAGCCAATTCCGGCGCGCGCAAAACCGCCGCCGCCGCCCGTCGGCGCATCCTCTTCCACCGGATAGTCACAGGACCAGTCGTGCGGGAGAATCACCGGCCGGAAGTCCTTCTCGTCAAGATCGCAGGCCGCGTAAGCGGGATCGTCGCCGAGACAGAAGAGCCAATCGGGGTTGATGCATATTTTTTCTCTCATAGTATACTCCTTTTCTGAATTAAAGTCAAAATCCGCGGGCTTACTCATACTCTCGGGCCGCCGCCGAAATATTTCGGCTTCTTCTGCCGGACAACGCGCGTCATTTCGATCGGATGGGAATCGACGAAATTAAAGAGCTCCTCTTCTGCTTTCATCGATTTCACATACGAATATTCGTCAAAATACATCATCGCCTGATTTTCCTCGTCAAACGGTGCCCAGGCAGGCGCACCGGCGACGTTCGGATCCGCTTTTTCAGCGAAATGACACCAGGCGCCGCAGACGATATCCTGCAGCTTCTCTGTGATGCCAGGGATATAGGAGGGCTCGATGTAGTCCGCGTTGTGGAAAACATAGGGAATTTCGGCGTTGTGCCAGGGAAGCGTTCCGCCGTAGACCGGCTGCTCCATCCGGAACATGAAGCCGTAGGTCGGTGCGCTGCACTGCGCCTTTGCGCGGGCGTGGAGATAATCCATCGTGCCGCCGCGGAACATGCGGTCCAGGAACAGCAGGTTCTGGATCGGAAGGTCCGGATAGGCTGCCTTATGCAGACGGATGGCTTCGTCGGCATCCTCGCCGAACTTTTCCCGGAGAATCCGAAGCGCCTTTTCTTCGTCCCAGCTGTTCTTCTCCGTCCCGTCGACGGTCGTGACAAAGTTCTGGGAGAATTCGCCGAGCACATTTCCGACAAGAACCGGAACGGTTTTCGCGTGCGCACAGATGCCCACTTCAAAAATATCCCCGAGATAGAAATCATCGTCCCTGGTCGGGCCGAAGGCCATGCCGGCTCCGGGGCCAAGTTTCGTAAAGGCTTCCTGGAAGCGCCAGTAAGGCATTTTTTCAAGCTCGGAAACCTGATCCGGCTGAAGGTTAAAGAGCTCTAGGAGCGTCTCTGCCATGCTCTTCTCCGGCTTCCTTCTCCTTCCGAAACGGCCGATGCCGGACTGGATCACCCCACGCTGGAAAAGTCCGTCGGCAGAGGGCGTCTGAAGAAGAGATGCGACCTTTCCGCCGCCGCCCGACTGACCGAAGATCGTCACATTGTCAGGGTCGCCGCCGAAGGCGCTGATGTTGCGCTTCACCCAGCGGAGCGCTTCGACAAGATCTGCATTTCCGGCATTTCCGGAATAGCGGTACTTCTCGCCGTAGGCTGAGAGGTCCAGATAGCCGAGGACATTCAGGCGGTGGTTCAGGGTCACGACGACCACATCGCCGAAGCGGCTCATATTCTCTCCGTCATAGGCAAAATGCTCAATGCCGGAGCCTGTGGAAAAGCCGCCGCCGTGGAACCAGACGAGAACCGGGCGCTTTGCTTCCGGATCATTGATCCGCTGCGTCCAGACATTCAAATACTGGCAGTCCTCGTCCTGCGGATAGAAAACATGCGGAACCGTGTAGTTGTCATCCGGCTGAACGGTTTGGATTTCCGGGCAGACCGGGCCGTAGATGATTGCTTCCTTCACGCCTTCCCAGGGTTTTACAGGCGTCGGAAGCATGAAGCGTTCTGCGTCCGCGTACTTGATGCCGCGGAATATATAGGTATCGTCGACGATGAGACCGCGAAGACGCCCGTCCGGGGTTGAGACGACGGGTTCATCGGGATTGCAGATCACCTGCTTTGTCAGTTTCTTGATAAACATAGGCGCCTCCTTACTTTTTCTTTCCCATCAGCATGCTGATGTTCAGCTGACGGGGCGGAAGGACATCGCGAAGCTTTGCATCGTGATCCGCTTCCATCCGGCAGACCCGATCAAAAATCATCGTGTTTCGTGCGTCCTCCGTGAAGGGCTTCCAGCCGGAGACGATCGTTCCGTTCGGATCGCCGGAACCGGCAAAATTCGCCCAGGCACGGCTGATCATATCCTGCAGCGGCCCGGTAACGCCCGGCACAAAGGAAGGCTCAAGATAGTCCGCGTTATGGAAAATGTAGGGAATTTCGGCGTTGTGCCAGGGAAGCGTTCCACCGTTTAATGGGCTCTCCAGATTGAAGAGAAAGTTATAGCAGGGCGTATCGCTCTGTTTTGCACGGAGAAGCGCGAAATCATAAGCGCCTTTACGCATGCCGATATCGGTAAAGAGTACGTCCTGGATCGGCCGCTCGGGATAGGCTGCCTTAAACGCCGCGATCACTTCATCCGTCTTTTCGCCGTATTCGTCCTGCACCATTTCATATGCGTATTCTTCCGTCCAGCGGCTCTTCATGCCCTCGCCCTTCGGGAAGTTGAAATTCTGCATGAATTCGCCGTAAACATTGCCGCACAGCACCGCGACGTCCTTCGTTTCCTCGATAAATCCGACATTGAAGGGATGGCCGCAGTAAATATCGTTATCGACAACCGGACCGAACATGACACGCTTTCCACCGTTTTCCTCGGAAATGCGCTTCTGGGCCCGGGTCGCGGCCTCTGAGAGCCGGTCATACCAGATCGTCTCAATTTCCTTCATATTTTCCGCGTCAATGCCAAGCTCTTCAAGGACATAGGCTGCAAGCTTCTGCGACTGTTCTTTTGTCTGGTCCGCACCGTAGCGCATACCGCCGGACTGCAGAACCGCACGCTTGAAAAGTCCCGCCGCGCGCTTCGACTGAAGCATCGAGCAGACCTTTCCGCCACCGCCGGACTGGCCGAAGATCATGACATTCTCCGGATCGCCGCCGAAGGCGCTGATGTTATCGCGCACCCACTCAAGGGCAGCGATCAGGTCCAGAAGGCCGGCGTTTCCGGAATCCCGGTATTCTTCACCGTAGGCTGAAAGGTCCAGGAAGCCAAGGACATTCAGGCGGTGATTGAGGGTCACAACGACGACATCGTTGAAGCGGGAAGCCTCCTCGCCGTCATAGGCATAGTGCTCGACGCCGGAGCCGGTCGTCATGCCGCCGCCGTGGAACCAGATCATGACCGGGCGCTTCACATCAGGCTCATTGATATGCTGCGTCCAGACATTTAAGTACTGGCAATCCTCACTCTGCACCGTGAAATAGTGCGGTACCGTATACTGGTCGTGCGGAACGACCGTGAAGGGTTCGGGACAGGCGTTGCCGTAGACAATCGCTTCCTTCACGCCCTCCCAGGGCGCCGGTTTTTTCGGTGCGTGAAAGCGTTCTGCCGTCGCATACTCGATGCCCCGGAAGACATAGGTGCCTTCGGAAAGCACGCCGCGAAGCACACCGGAGGGGGTGACAGCCTCGGCCACACCGACTCTCGGGCTGACAACGGAAGTCAGTTTTCTGATGTACATACTACCTCCTTACTGCTTCAATTCCTGAAGTAATGTCCGATATTGATTTTCATCGGAGATGATTCTGAACAGTGCCAGATTTCCTCCGTCAAGTTTGAGTGTTCCGTCATAATAGCTGATACAAACCAGCGCCTCATCACGGATCAGCTTTGAAATTCCTAAAGCCCCCGGAGTGCCTTCCGGAAGATTTCCTCTGACAGTGAGAAAGCGTTCCTGCATATCACTCGATAGTTCAGCTATGATCGAGCTTCTGTACAGAATGGGTCCCGGGTCATCCGGAGAAGGCGCGCCTTCCCCGTATCTTTTTTCCAGCTTCTTTAACAGCTTTTGTTCATCGTACTGTGCCAACTGAATATTCATCGAGGTCAGTCCAAGCTCCGGATTATGATTAAACTGCAGTGTTGCTTCAGCAGGAAAGCCAAAGACCTGAAGCTTCCCGGCCTGCAGCATACTGAGCTTTTCATCCGGCGAGGAAAGCTGTTTGATATCGCTTCCAATAGTTGTCCTGCATTCCTCTTCACTGATACCGAAATAAATTCCCTGAACCGGCGGTTCAAAGTCTGATATCTGCTTCTCTTCTGCACAGGAAGTCAGGAACACAGAGAAGGTAAGCATCAGTATAGTTTGTGCAAAAAGGTGAATAACTTTCTTTTTAATATTATTCTCCATCATATTGACACTCCTGTTTTATATTTATGGAAATGTCTTCGACTGCGCCAGTGTTATAAGTAATCTGAACCCCTACATAATACATAGAGAAATATAAAGCCATGCTTACAAAGTTTTGATTTGGATTTACAGCTGTATATGAGGTGTATCCATTTGGATTAGTGAATGTAACCACAGCATCAGGAGCATCATCAGGTTCTGTAATATCAGCCGCCTCATAAAAATAATTTTTCAGTTCAGTCACGCGATAAGTCCCTGTATTATTATTTACAATCTGACTTGTAGTAGATGTACATCTGACAAGCTGAACCATATTTACCATTTGCCATTGCCAATAAGCCGTCAGCATAACCGCCACGTTATAGTGGCCGCCATATACAACACTTGACCCTGAATGAACGGTAGCCATTCCCATTATCTGCTCTTTTGTGAGCAGATTATTGTTTTCATCTGTCAGAAGTAAACGAGATGTGGAATAATATCTTATTTCATCCCCTTCCCGACTGGTTGATTTCATTAATAACTGTGTTACTGTAATATCATTAGAATCCAAATCCACAGAAAACCTGTTATCGTCAGTTGATATCGAAAGTTTCTCTTTACACAGAAGGATATACTTGTCTAACAGAATTTGCGGATCACGTATTTCAGTATAATATTCATCCATAACCTTTTCTGTTTTGTGATCTTCTTTTGCATGGACTCCAAAATTTGTGATAAACACCAAAACAAAGCATAAAAACATTATCGTAAATCTTCTGTTCTTCTTCATAGATGCCTCCTCTTAAAAAACTATGTTTTTAATGTTTGTATCTGTTTTACGACCATAATTCTGTCCTGTTAAAGAAAATCATAAAAGGTTATACCGCAGATCCCCGTGCTGACATCGGAAGTCAGTTTTCTGATGTACATACTACCTCCTTACTGCTGATTTTTGCTCTCAAGACATATCGTATCCGGAGAAAGGCCTTCTCCGCTGACGCTGATACTGATTGTTCCCTCTTCTCCCCGCTTCGAGCGGACCACCGCGAACAGCCTGCCGTAGTGCGCCTTCCTGACAGGATTTCTGCCGAGGCTGTGATCCCGGCCGTTTCCGTTTTCGACCACTAAAAGCTCAGCCGGACCTTCTACGGATACCTTCAGTTCATTTTCCGAAAGAATTGCGAAGTTTCCATCCCTGTCCTGAAGTTCGATTTCGATCTGTGCAATGTCCCGGCCGTCTGCCAGGATTTCAGTGCGGTCCGAAGATACAGCGATCTTCTCAGCTTCCCCGACGGTTCTTACCGTATAATGCGCGATTTCTTTTCCGTCCCTGTCGTAGCCGAGCGCGGTGACCTCGCCCTTCTCATAGGGCACGTCCCAGGAAAGGAAGAGGTCGTCCGTATTGGCCGACGGTTTTGTGAGATCGAATTTCGGCCATTCGTCAATCCCGTCCGCCGGATACAGATATGCCTTTTCGCCGAAGCTCTTTCCATTGACGAAAAGCTCCACCGAGGGGCAGGAGGTATAGCAGAGCACCGGAATGACCTTTCCCTCCGGAACGTCCATGTTCCAGTGCGGGAAAATGTAAACCATGGGCTCGTCATGCTTCCACATCGATTTGTAGAAGTACCAGTTGTCCTTGATATAGCCGTCCAGGCCGACCGGCGCGTGCTCGCCGCCGCGCATGGGATAGGGCGACTCGCCCATATAGTCGACGCCGGTCCAGTAGAAAACGCCGGAAATATAATCGTGCGTCATGATAAACCGAAGATGCTTCGACGCCGCCACCGGCCAGGAGTAATACGGAGAACCGCCGAAAGGTCCTCTCCCCTTCTGCCGCCTTTCGGGCAGGGGGTAATTACCGCGCGAGCCCTGGCATCCGCCGGTTTCCGTGATGACCATCGGGACATCCGGATGCTTAATCTTGTCCGGCTCATAGAGAAGCTCCGCCCTCGGCTCCCAGATATTGATCCAGTTGAAGCCCCAGACGTCCTCATATTCCATGAACTTCTCATAGGTGTATCCGGAATTATGCGCAAGAAGATTCGTGCCCTCCGTCACGGGCCGCGTCGGATCGAGCCGGTGCACGATCTCCCGAAGCGCCTTCATTACTTCCCAGCCGTCAACCGTATAGACTTCCTCGCATTCGTTGCCGACGCTCCAGAGAATCACACAGGGGTGGTTCTTGTCGCGGCGGACAATCGTTTCGCAGTCTTTTTCGTGAAACTCTTCAAAACGGTGCGCATATCCTTTCGGGGGCACGTCTGGGTTTCCGCGCGATTTGGACCACTTGCAGATCGTCCACTCGTCGAAAAACTCGTCCATGCACAGAAGTCCCATCTCGTCCATCAGGTCCAGAATCCCGGGATCCGCCGGATTGTGGGCGGTGCGGATCGCATTGCAGCCCATCTCCTGAAGCTTTTCGAACCTTCTCTTCCACACCGCTTTCGGAACCGCTGCGCCAAGCTGGCCGGCTTCATTATGAATCGCCATACCGTTGATTTTAACATGTTTGCCGTTTAAAAGGAAGCCTCCGTCCGCATCAAAACAGATCGTCCGAATGCCGAAGGGCGTCGTGTAAACATCCACCGGCTCGCCGCCTCCCCCGAGATAAATCTTCGTCAGCATTTTATGCATCGCCGGATGCTCCGTCGACCACAGCGCCGGCTCCCGAAGCGCGATCTCCTGCTTCAGCACCGCTGTCTCACAAGCTTCACCGAGTGTCAGTTTCGCAGGAAGCTTCGCCGCAAGTTTCCCGTCCGGCGCGTAGATTTCGTTTACGACCAGGATTTCGCAGTCTTCTTCCGACTGGTTCATGATCTCTGTCTCAATCGAAAGCTCCGCAAAACCGTTCCGAAGCGCTTTTGTCACGATATACGTGCCTTCCGACGCTGTATGCACCGGATTGACTGCACTGATCCACACGTCCCGGTCGATGCCGGAGCCGGAGTACCAGCGGGTATTCGGCTGGTCCGAATTGTCGACACGGACCACGAGCCGGTTGATGCCGCCAAGGTCCGCCGCCTCCGTAATATCATACTCAAAAGGCGTATAGCCGTAGAAATGATTGCCGAGTTGCACGCCGTTCAGCCACACGGTCGCGTCCTGATAAGCGCCGTCAAAATGCAGCAGAATCCGTTTGCCTTCACAGGCTTCTCCCAGCGTAAACGCTTTCCGGTACATGCCGACGCCGTATTTCCAGTTCATCGCGCCCGATTTCGGGTCGAGATCCGGCGCCTCATAGTCCATCAGCCAGTCGTGCGGCAGCTGGACAGGCCGGAAATCCGGCTCGTCAAAGACTGCGTCCGCTTTCAGGTCACCATAGTGGAATTCCCAGCCAAAGCCGAAGAATTCATTACGGCACGGGGTATTTAAATGCTTTTCCATAATCTGCCTCCATATACTGCACAGCACATTATATAAAAAGAGCAGGACGCCTCTCACAAAGGCACCTGCTCTTTTTCAGATCCGTCAACCCTTGACTGCGCCGATTGTCATACCTTTGACGAAATAGCGCTGTACAAACGGGTAGAGCAGCACGATCGGAC
>CAMVNR010000102.1 GCA_947168905.1 uncultured Lachnospiraceae bacterium | reverse complement strand
GATCATATGAGCCTTTCCTCTGGACGCGAATATAGTATCGATTACAGTCTTTTGACAGTCTTTTGATAACCTATATTATACCACAAAAGCCGCAAGAGGACAAGCACATATGTTCGATTCATTCTCAGTCTTAGCGGGATTCATCCCCTCCCTACGCTTCGCTAAAAGGAAGGGGTTTTCTCCCGAACTTTTTGATAAAGCCGCATTTCCTGCCGAAAAAAAAAGGACAGGCTTCCGTGACTGCTTCAGTCATTCGGAACCTGTCCCCGCTTGCTTACTTTTCTTTTTTGATACGCAGGATTGCGTAGATAAGGTCCTTCGGGGTCGCCTCCTTGTCCTTCTCCATCCGAGGCACCAGGAGAAGTACGGAGCCGAGACGGAGGACTGTGGCGATCAGGAAGAGCATTTTATAGCGGTCAAACCAGCCGGTGAAAAGATGCGAAGCCTCGAAGACACGCAAGAGGCCGCCGGCCGAGAGTGAACCGAGCGTGACGCCGGCGAGCGCCGTCACGCAGGAGAATACCGCGATGTAGGACGGCCGGGTTTCCGGAGCGCTGATCGACAGCTGCATGTTGTTCGCAGAAAGGTTCGCGCCGCACCAGAACATTGCGCCGAAGAAGTTATGAAGGAGCGTCGGCCAGATATTCCCCGGACTGGAGAAAAGGTAGAATGCCGGCGTGATCGCGGCGCCGATACAGGACACGAGCATGACATTCCGGGAGCCGTAATGATACAGTGCCTTGCCCCAGCGCTGCACGGTAAAAATCGCGGAGATACAGGAGGCGACCGTACCGAAAATCATGATCTGTGTGAAATTCAGCCCCATGACATTCATGGAATACGGGCTCATATAGGTGCCGGACATATTCGCCGTGAAGCACCAGACCGTCCAGAAAATCATGAAATGCATGAAGGGCTTGTTCCTCAGGATTCCGCCGATGACCTGGCCGAATTTCAGCTTCTGCGGCGGCGCAGTGAAGACTTCCTTGCAGAAAGCAAAGGCCAGCATGTCCGTCATACCGAAAGCACCGCCGAGGATGAAGATGATGATGTATTTCGTCTCTGCCGGCAGATGGTCCAGAAGGTACGCGATCAGAAGGCCTGCCAGAATATTGATGACCGACATAATGACGTCACGCACCGAAAGCCAGCGCGAACGGATCCGGTCCGGCGAGAGGTCCGAGAACCAGGGGAACCAGCAGGGGTTGATGACCGCGCCGCAGACCGAAGAGATCCCGAGAAGGAAGATCAGCGTGTACAGCGGATAGTTGATCACCACGCCTTTCGGAATAATAAAGGGAATCAGACCGAAAATCAGCCATACCGCCCGCGAAAAAAGTCCGAAGGTCAGCATGTACTTCTTCCGCTTATGGGTCCGGTTGACCAGCATCGAGAAAGGAATCTGCATCAGCGCCGCCGCCTGGGGGATCGCCGTCAGGATGGCGAAGGTGAGGTCATCCGCGCCCATGGATGTCGCGAGGCCGACCATTGCCGTCGTACCGCCGCCGCAGATAATACCAAACAGATTTCCGAAGATATTTCCGATCAGAATACAATTCAGACTTCTCCTGATGACCTGCGGAAGTTCCGCCTCGTTGTACAGGTCACGGAGCGGGTTGTGAATTTTCAGTTTTCCAGTCATTCAATTAAGTACCTTTCGGGAATCGCCCATGTAATGTGCCCGCCGGAACCATAATTTTCACGCGCCCTCCGGCAGTGCGTTCTACTGCGATATTATCAGAAAACCAGAAAAAATCAATCCCCGAATATATCACAGTTTTCCTCCCGTGTATCTTGTCGGCATTAGGCATTTTTTTCGAACGCTTCCGATTGAAAAATGCCGGAAAGTCTGATAAGATAATACCTGCCGCCAAAAAGCACTCCGCTTGCATAAGTACTGCGCTTTTTGGGCATGAAACTGAAGGACAGAAAGGAAATATACGAAGTGATGCTTGTAAATGACAGAATCCACGGCTTTCTCGTGACCGAAGTCAGAGAAGAGCCGGAGCTTAAGGCCACCATGGTCCGTATGTGCCATGAAAAAAGCGGCGCCGACCTCATCTGGCTCGACCGTGATGATGACAACAAAACCTTCTCCATTGCCTTTAAAACCATCCCCTCCGACAACACCGGCGTATTCCATATCCTGGAGCACTCGGTTCTGAACGGATCTGAAAAATATCCCGTGAAGGAGCCCTTCGTCGAACTGTTAAAGAGTTCTCTCCAGACCTTCCTGAACGCAATGACCTTCCCCGACAAGACCATGTATCCGGTCAGTTCAAGGAATGATCAGGATTTCCTGAACCTGATGGACGTGTACCTCGACGCTGTCCTGCATCCGCTCTCCGTGAAGGACCCGCACGCCTTCCTGCAGGAAGGCTGGCATTACGAAATGGACAGCCTTTCAGACACGCCTCGCTTCAACGGCGTTGTCTTCAATGAAATGAAAGGGGCTTATGCTTCCGCGGATTCCGTGCAGGAAGAGGCGCTGACCGCTCTTCTCTTCCCTGACAACTGCTACGGCTATGATTCCGGCGGAAATCCCGAGAATATCACCGATCTCACCTACGAAATGTATCTGGAGAATCACGCACGCTTCTACCATCCGTCGAACGCGCGCATCTTCCTTGACGGCTCCATCGACACCGACGCGGTGCTCGGCAGAATCGACGAATACCTCTCAGCATTTGACCGGATCGATGTGAACGCCGACATTCCCTATCAGAAACCCGTTACGCCCGCGGAAAAGACCATCTCCTATGAAATCGGCGAGGAAGACGAAGAAGAGAACAAGGTGCTTCTCGCGGAGGGCTATGTCTACGGTTCCTATCAGGACAGTCTGAAGAGTCTCGGTTTTTCGGTCATCGCATCCGTCCTTGCGGGAGGAAATGAATCCCCGCTGAAAAAAGCAATTCTTGAGCAGGGGCTTGCGGAGGACATCTCCGTCGTCCCGTACAACGAAAGCATGCAACAGCCTTTCCTGATGATCACGGTGGACAATACCTCTCTCGAGCATAAGGATGCCGTCTTCGATACTATCCGGAACGTATTCGCGGAAGCAGCCGAAAAAGGTCTTGACCGCACCCGGGTCTATGCCGTTCTGAACAATCTGGAATTCACCACACGCGAGAAGGATTTCGGAGGGATTCCGAAAGGCCTGGTCTATGCGATGAGCGCTCTGGATTCCTGGCTGTACGGCGGTGATCCGATGCAGAACCTTCTGTATGACGATCTGTACAAAACTTTCCGCGAAAAGATCGGGGAAGGCTATCTTGAAGATCTGATCCGGACGGAGATCCTAAAGAGCAGCCACCATGCGCGCCTGGTCATGACTCCCTCCAAAACGCTCGGGGCCGAAAAAGCCCGGGCTGAGGAAGCCCGTGTACGGGAAAAGACCAAAGACTGGGATGATGCGAAAAAGGCAGAAATCATCGAGCAGTTCCGAAACTTACGTGAGCGTCAGAATACTCCGGACAGCCCGGAGGCCATCGCCTCGCTTCCGATGCTCGCACTTTCGGATATCCCGGAAAATGTACCGGATCTTAAGCAGGAAGTTCTGGAAAAGGACGGCGTCACCGTACTTCTCCAGCCCAATGATACCGACGGCATCACCTATCTTGATCTGTATTTCTCTCTCAGGGATCTGCCTGAGGAGGAGCTTTCGATGGTATCCTTCTACAGCACGCTTCTATCGCAGCTGCCGACCGAAAACTACGACATTCTCGGAATCCGGAGCGAAATAGAAGCAAACCTCGGTGTCTTCTCGGCAGCGCCGGTTGTGTTTGGCAAGAAGACCTCCGCTCTCGAGGAGGAGGACTATCTCTCTGTCCACCTCTCCTTCCTGAAGGATAAGGCACAGGACGCTCTTCGGATCATCCGGGAAATCCTCCGGACCTCCCATGCGGATGATCCGCAGGCAGTGGCGAATATCCTGAAGCAGATGAAGTTCGGGATGGAGCAGTCGGTGATCAGCGGCGGAAACCGCTACGGCTACCGTCATGCGATCGCATCCTTCCAGACCGCCGCTGCCGTGCAGGAGCGTTTCTCCGGCCTTCTGTACCTTCGTTTCCTGCAGGATCTTGATAAACGCTTCGAGTCTGAAAGCGAAGCGATCCTTCAGAAGCTGAATGCCTACGGCAGCCTTCTGTTCACGAGGAAACGCCTGACTGTCTCCATTACCGGCGACTGCGATCCCAAGCTTCTTCCCGCGCTTCTTGATACTTTCGCGGAAGGGGAAGCGCTTACGAAGGCTGAAAGGTCCCTTCTCCCGAAGGAGTCGCTCGCGATCGTGATTCCCTCTGAAGTTGGCTTTGCGACGAAAGGCATCAATACCCAGGCAGTCTCGCTTCCTGTAAACGGAACTGCGGAAGTCGCAGCCCAGTACCTGACCTTCAACTATCTCTGGAATACGATCCGCGTCAAGGGCGGCGCCTACGGAACAGGTCTTTCCGCGGACGACTCCGGCAATACCGGCATCTACAGCTACCGTGACCCGAACCCGAAAGGAAGCCTTACGGCATACAGCCTCTGCGGCTCGGAGCTTCGCGCATTCCGGGAGGATCCGGAACCGGTCGACAAATATATTATCAGCACGATCTCGAATACCGATCCTCTTCTCACCCCGAAGAGTGCCGGAAAGCTGGCGGCATCCCTCTACTTCCGCGGCATAACCAAGGCGGACCGCGAGCGGGAGCGGAGCGAAATCCTTCATACCGACAAGGATGCGCTCTATGACTACAGCCATACGCTGGATCAGGCGCTTTCAGAAGCCGCTGTCTGTGTGATCGCCGGAAAATCGGCTGTGCTTGAGATGGAGGACCAGTTCGACCGTATCGAGCAGCTTCAGATGTAAAACAAATCAAAAACGGCCTGTGCTTTCACAACATCAGTTACAGTTTGGAAACGGCCCGGTGCTTCAACAGCATCGGGCCGTTCTTTTTCGAATATCTTTTCTTCGGATTCCCCGGTTTTTTGCCCCGCAAAAGACCGGCATTTCTGATCTTTTTCCGTATTTTTACAGTCCGACGCTCTTCGCGGTTTCCTTCAGGGTCGCGGCAGACTGCAGAAGCGCCTCCATCTCCTTTTTGCTTAAGTTGATCGGCACCTGGGTTTCGACACCCGTTTTTCCGACAATCGCCGGCATCGAAAGCGTAATATCCGTAATGCCGTAAGCTCCTTTCATTAAGTTGGAAACCGGGAGGATCGATTTCTCGTCCCGGATGATCGCCTCGCAGATCCTGCGCACTGACATGGCAATGCCGTAATAGGTTGCGCGCTTCTTTTCAATGATCCGGTATGCGCTGTTTCTTACATCGTCGGCAATTTTATTCATGGCGCCGGCGTGATCATAATGTCCGCGCATCTCGCAGAAATCATGGAGCTCCACCCCCGACACATTCGCGCTTGACCAGGCGACAATCTCCGAATCTCCGTGCTCTCCGATGATAAAGGAGTGAATGGAACGCGCGTCGACGCCAAGATGCGCCGCGAGCTCCATCTTCAGACGCGCGGTATCCAGCACGGTTCCGGAGCCGAAAACACGGTTTTCCGGAAGTCCGGAAAGCTTCAGCGCCGCATAGGTCAGGATATCCACGGGGTTTGCGACAATGAGAAGGATTCCTTCAAAATTCCTCTTCGCGATTTCAGGGATAATCTGCTTGAAAATCCCCACATTTTTCGCCACAAGGTCCAGTCTCGTCTCCCCCGGCTTCTGCGCCGCGCCTGCCGTGATGACCACAATAGCCGCGTCGGCAATATCGTCATATCCGCCCGCATAAATGCGCATCGGGCGCGCAAAAGGTATTCCGTGGGCAATATCCATTGCCTCGCCTTCCGCCTTGTCGCGGTCGGAATCGAGGAGCACCATTTCCGAGAACAGGCCGCTCTGCATCAGCGCAAATGCAGAAGCCGCGCCGACAAATCCGCAGCCGACAATTCCGACTTTCCGTTCATTCATTGAAGTTCACTCCCTTCTGTTCATTTAATCGCCGTGGACTTTTTCCACCGCTCTGTGTTTTTTCTAAGCCGCCGGTTTTGTCCGGGGCTTTCCTGCGGCACCGGATTTTTATCCCTGCCCCGCCGGATTCTTTCTCCTGCGGCGCCGGATTCTTTTTCCTGCTCCGCTCCGGCCTCCTTTACCACCTCACCTGCCAGCGTTTTTTCAGTTCTTCCAGGTCCTCCGGCGCTTTTTTGCCAGTCGAAGGCCGGGAGCCGGACCCAAGGGAACTGCCCTCTGCTTTCCTGTGCTCCTCCAGAAGCTCGTCAAAAAGCGCGGTCTCCGTCCCGGGAACGACGGTTCTACCTGTCCACGCGGAAAGGTATGCGGCGTTGCTGATCGAGAGGGATCGGATGCCTTCAGTTCCCGGCACCTGCGGCTCCCGGTCTTCAAGGATTGCCTCCGCAAAATCCTGAAGAAGGATCGGATGGCCGTCCGGTTCTTCGGCGGTGTATTCCTCAACCGCGGGTTCGGCATGATAGAAGCCCTCTTTTGCGGTAAAGCAGACTTCGCGCTCGGGACTTTCCAGCTTCCACCATTTCAGCCTGCCGTTCTCCAGTACGAGCTTTCCCCGGTCGCCGGAAATCTCCAGCCGGTTGGTTCCCGGGCATTCGCCCGTCGTAGTGATAAAGACCGCCCTCGCCCCGCTGTCGTATTCGCCGATGATCGTCGCGTCGTCATCCACGCTGATGTGATGATATTTCCCGAAATCCACCGCAGCATAGACGCGGTTCGGAACCCCGAAAATCCACTGCCAGAGATCAAGATTATGCGGGGCCTGGTTCAGCAGGACGCCTCCGCCTTCTCCGGACCAGGTCGCGCGCCAGGAACTCGATTCATAATACGCCTGTGTGCGGTACCAGTTCGTAATAATCCAGACCAGACGCTTCGCTTCTCCCAGAAGGCCGCTCTGTACGATATCATGCGCGCGGATAAAAAGGGGATTCGTGCGCTGGTTGAACATGATCGCAAATTTCTTTCCGGAAGCGCGGGCGGCTTCATTCATCTTTGTCACCGCCGAAACCGATACGCCTGCAGGCTTTTCCGTCAGCACATGAAGGCTCCGCCGAAAAGCTTCTTCCGCATACACCGGATGCAGGTAGTGCGGGACCGCAATCAGGACCGCTTCACAAAGCCCGCTGTCCATCAGCTTCAGCGCATCTTTAAAAGGAATTGCCTGCGGCTGAAGCTTCCTTGCGGCCTCCAGCCGTTCTTCCCGGATATCGCAGACCGCCGTGATCTCCACGGAGGGGCACATGCCGTCTGCCACATATTTCAAATGGCCCGATCCCATATTTCCGATGCCGATTACACCGAGCCGTATTTTTCTCTTGTCAGCCATTCGGATCCTCCCTGACAGATTCCTGATCATATCAGCCGCGCGGCTGAAGTGCCGCGGCAGCTTTTCCTTTCCCCGAAAAAGATCACCCTGTCCGTTCTCTTTCTTCAGATCAGCGCTTTTCCAAGTTCAAACGCCTCGTCAAGTTTCTCCGGGAAGGCCTCTTCGCGGCTTTTCTTTTTATTCTCCGGATCGAACATTGTCCAGTCATAGATGCTGTAGTCCTTTACCTGCAGCGTATTTCCCGCCGCAAGGACCCGGCACGGGCCGACAAAGCGGTCGAAGGTTCCTTGATACCGCTGAAGGAGTGCATCGTATGCGCCGTCGGGCGCATTGCTGGTCATAATCAGGAGCACCGGGATCAGCCGCTCATTGCAGCAGGGCTTTTCGAGGTTATAAGTCAGGGACTGGAAGACCAGCCGTTCATAAAGTGCGCGGAACTCAGCGCTCAGTTCGCCGAGATAATTCGGTGATCCGATGATCAGCGCATCCGCGCTTCGGATCTTTTCCAGGACCTCCGAAAGGCCGTCCCGGATAATGCAGCGGCCGACATTCGGCTCCCGCTTGCACGCGAAGCAGGACCGGCAGCCGGTAAATTTGCTCAGGCTGTAAAGGTCGACGGTCTCGACCTCGGCGCCGGCTTCTTTCGCGCCCTCCGCTGCCTTCTGGATCAGAAGATCCGTGTTCCAGCCCTTTCTCGGGCCGGCGTTCACCGCAATGACATGTTTCATAGGTTTTCTCCTTCTATTCTCAGTATATATTATTTACCGTTGAAAATCAACAAAAACGCTTTACAAGGATCGCGTAAACTTACTGTAGGATTTTAGCGGGCAGACACCACCCAGAGACATT